>JACCQV010000974.1 GCA_013813945.1 Deltaproteobacteria bacterium
CGCAGTTGGCACCGTGGTACAGCCCGCTCGTGCGCGAGACGCAGGCTGCAGATATCCGGATCGTCCTCTCGACCTTTCCCTCGCCGGAGAAGGCGGCCGAGATCGGGAGGCTCCTCGTCGGCGAACAGCTCGCCGCGTGCGTGAATCTCCTACCCGGGGTCCGGTCGATCTATCGCTGGCAGGGAGCGGTGTCTGACGAGACCGAGACCCTCGCGATCATCAAGACCACAGCGGAGCGCTACGACGCCATGGCGTCGCGGCTCGTCTCGCTGCACCCCTACGAGGTGCCGGAGCTCGTTGCCCTGTCTCCCGTCTCAGGCCACGCGCCCTATCTCGCGTGGATCGCCACACAGGCCGCTCTTGCGACCTGAGCTAGCTACAGGCAGTCAGCGCAGGTCGGGTCGATGATCTCGGCCTGATCGCACGTGCCGTCGTTGTTGCACGTTCCGCCGCCGCCGCCACCACCGCCGCCGGTGATGCATGCGGTGCAGCTGGTCTGGGTGTGGCCGGCCGGGCACGCGCCACCGGTGAGACAGCCGAAGCAGGCCAACGGATCGCTCGGGCATGCAGTGGCGCTTCCGGATCCGCTGCCGCTGCCGCTACCGCTACCGCTTCCGCTTCCGCTTCCGGTGCAATCGTTCGGACACGACGTATTCGTCTCGCCCGTCTCGCAGGTGCTGTTGCCGCAGACCGGGCCAGAGCCGCAGTCCTGCGAGCAGCTGCCGACTTCGCTCGCCGCGCAGACCGAATCACCACACACGGCCGAGACGACCGCCGCATCGACACCACCACCGCTAGGTTCGCCGGGGCTGCCCTCGCCCCAAGCGCAGCCAACCAGGAACGACGCACAGACAAATACCAATGCAGACGTCATCCTCATCATGCGGCGCATCGTACTAATTCGAAGTGCGAGATCAACGTCAAACGTGAGTGCTAGTCACGAATCCGCACGAATCATCCGCTCTCCGCGCCGTACACATGATGTGCAAAACGGCGATCGATCGCGCGCCGCAGTGCGGCGTGATCCGGTCGGACCAAGGTCGGGTCCTCATCGACAACTTGCTCCGCGCACCGTCGAGCTTCGAGCAGAAGTGCCGTGTGCTGTGCGAGGTCGCCAAACCGCAGCCGCGGCACGCCTGCTTGCTTGGGACCGAGGAGCTCTCCGGGCCCACGTAGTGAAAGGTCGTACTCTGCGATTGCGAAACCATCATGAGTCTCGACCATCGCGCCGAGCCGATGTTCCGCATCCGGTCCGAGCATGCCTTGCGCGAGCAGGACACAGTGCGCAGCTCCACCGCCGCGACCCACTCGTCCACGCAGCTGATGCAGCTGTGCGAGACCAAACCGCTCCGCATCGTGGATCACCATCACCGTTGCCGCGGGTACGTCGACGCCGACCTCGATCACCGTGGTGGCGACTAGCACCTGGATCTCGCCCTGCTTGAACGCGCGCATCACGCGATCGCGGGCGATCGAGTCGAGGCGACCATGGACGAGCCCGACCCGCACGCCAGGTAGCGCCGCCGCGATCTCCGTCGCGGTCGTGGTCGCGTCCTTCCACACCCGATCATCGTCGGCGTCGCCCTCGGTCGGCTCGACTTTCGGGCACACCACGTAGGCGCGCTCGCCGGCCGCGACGCGCTCCGCGACGAGCTTGTACGCACTCGCACGACCGCGCGCGCCCGACAGCAGCTTCGTCGCGACGGGCTGGCGGCCCGGCGGGAGCTCGTCGAGGACAGACACGTCGAGATCTCCGTATGCGGTGAGTGCCAGGGTCCGCGGGATCGGGGTCGCGGTCATCACGAGCAGGTGCGGCGCACCCTGCCCGTCGCCCTTGTCGCGAAGGCGTGCGCGCTGCGCGACACCGAACCGATGCTGCTCGTCGATCACGACGAGACCCAGCGATCCGAATCCGACCGCCTCGGCGAGCAACGCATGGGTTCCGATCAGCACGTCGAGCTGCCCCGCCGCGAGGAGCGCGAGCAGCGATTGTCGCAACCCCTTGGGCGTCGACGCGGTCAGCACGTCGATCCGCAGCTTCGTGACCTTGGCCCACGCCCGCCACGTCTCCATGTGCTGCTCGGCGAGCAGCTCGGTCGGCGCCATGACCGCCGTCTGCCGGCCTGAACGTGCGACCTGAAGCGCCGCCGCGAACGCGACCGCAGTCTTGCCGGCGCCGACATCGCCCTGGAGCAAGCGATTCATCGGGACCGGCTTGCCGAGATCCTGCGCGATCTCGTCGATCGAGCGGCGCTGCGCTCGCGTCAGCTCGAACGGCAGCGCGCGACCGAGATCGGCGTCGAGCTTCGGTGACACGGGACACGGCACCGCCGCATCCATCCGGCGCTCGCGGCGGCGCAGCGTGATCGCAACGCCAAGCGCGAACAGCTCGCCGAACGCAAGCCGGCGCTGCCACGCGCTGTCGCCGCGGTTCATCGCCGCGAGCTCCTCGGGCGTGATGTCGGCACTCGGAGAGTGCAGCGCACCGAGCGTCGCAGCCAGGCTCGGCATCGCCGCCGCGGCCTCGATGCTCGCGGGTACGCCATCGTCAGCGCACTCCGCGACGCGCGCACACGCCGCCGCACACGCCGCCCGCAGCCTCGCAGCCGGCACACCCGCGACATCGGGATAGCGCGCGATGATCGACGGCAGTGGCT
>JACCQV010000992.1 GCA_013813945.1 Deltaproteobacteria bacterium
GAGCGAGCAGCGACAGCACGATGTCGATCGCCTCGATCGAGAGCGACTGCAGTGTCTTGTTCCTGTCGTCCTCGGGGATCCCGGGATTCGAGTCGCGGTTCACCTTGCGACGCACGTCGGCAAGGGAGCGGACGGGCACCTTGCCGAACGTGGCCATGGTCTGGGCGTCCGGATCGAGCTTCCACGCGATCAGCTCGTGGCGGCTACCGAAGATCGGAACCTTCCACTTGAGCGCGAGCGTGTCCTTGTCGTGCCTGATGTCGAGGAACGCGCCTTCGAGCCAGTCCAGGCTCTCCTCGAGCTTGCGATAGTCGAGACTGCCCTCGACGATCGGAACCTTGAGGTCTTGATCGAGCGTGCGCCGCTTGATCACCGGGAGATCGAGGACGACCTTGACGGTGACGTTGATCTGGCCCGAGAGGCTGTCGAGGAAGCGCAGGCCATCCTGGCGCAGCTTCGGGACCTGGTCGGGCGGGGAGGCGGGTGCGGGAGCCGGATTGCCGCTACGGCCGAACGGGCCCTTCACGGTGAGCCGCATCTCGGAGAGCGAGAGGTGCGGCGATACGATCTCCATGCCGCTCTCCGCCTTCGTCAGCATGATCCCGCGCGACAGCTCGATCCGATCGACCTCGATCTTGAAGCGATCACTGTCATCGCGGATCCACGCGGAGCCGAGTGACGCCGCATCGGACGTCCAGCGTACGGTGTCGAGCCGGCCGGTGAGGCCGTCGAAGATTCCGTCCTGGACGCCGAACGCGACGCCGCCGGACCTCCCCTCGATCTTCTGCAACTCGGCGCGCGGGAAGATCAGGCGACGGCCGGTGTCGTCGGCAAACGTAAACCCTTGAACCTTGATGTCGGATTCGACGCGGGTACTCACTTACAGCGCAGTCTAACGCGACGCGGTGTCCGGAATCTGTCGCCGATTCGATCCGATTTGACGTTAGCCCCGTACGTCAACACACAGCCAGAGGGGGGCCAAATGGCCAAACGAGTCCTGGTGGTGCTGAGCGCTGCGCCTGCTGCGCTGCTCGGTTGCCACTCTTCGTCAGAGAGAGATCTGCCTACCGCACCGCCGACCACCGTGACCATGGTTGCAACTGGAGGCTTCACGTCGCCTTCGGATGCTGTTGCCAGTCCCGACGGCAAGACCTTCTACTTCACCGCGTACGCCACCGACGAGGACAAGTCGCCGGCCGTGTTCGCGACCTCGGCAGCGCCGGGGGGCAGTGCGGAGGTCCTCGCACTCGGCGCGCCACTCGACATGCCGATCGGCCTCGTGCTGTCGTGCGACGGAGCCACGCTCTACGTCGCCGACTCCGGCGGTGAGAACGGCGCGGTGTTCTCGCTCTCGTCTGCAGGCGGAACGCCGACCGACATGGCAGCCGCGGACATCACGCGCCCGGGCGGGCTCGCGATGGGCCCCGACTGCAAGACCATCTACGCGACGGGCCGCACGATCGACGGCACGCCCGCGCTGTTCACGATTCCCACCAGCGGCGCTGTCGCCTCGATCGTCTACAAGGGCGCACCGCTGGTCTCGCCGACCGGCGTCCACGTCGACAACGATGGCGTCGCGTGGGTGATGGATCACCTCGCACACGGCGCCAACGGCGAAGGCATCCTGTTCGCGATTCCATCCGACGGCTCCGCCGCAAACGAGGTCATCAGCAACCTCGCGATGGGCACGCCGGGCGGCGTCTCGTTGACCGCGGGCGGCGGCACCGCCGTGATGCCGACGCGCGACGCCGACGGTCGCGCTCAGCTCACCTCCGTCGACATCGCATCCGGCGAGATGCTGCAGCTCGCTACCCCCGACATCTCCGACGTCGGCGGACTCCGCACCGCGCGTGAAGCGGGCGTGTTCGCCGTCGTCGACACCGAAGCCGGCGCCATCTACCGCGCGGAATAACGAAAGGATCACTCACCATGAAGATCAAGACCATCGTCGCCACCACCACCGCCGGTCTCGCCCTTGCCGCCGCCGGTATCACCGCCATCGCCTCGAGCCACCGCGAAGCCCCGATGATCGCCGAGGACCAGAGCGTCGATAACACCGACGTCTACTCGTTCATCAGCCCGACCAACCCGGACCGCCTCGTCATCGTCGCGAACTACATTCCCTTGCTGCTGCCCGCGTCGGGCCCGAACTTCTACCGGTTCGCCGACGACGCGCGCTACGAGGTCCACATC
>JACCQV010001000.1 GCA_013813945.1 Deltaproteobacteria bacterium
CGCTCCCAAGGCACGCAAGGGGACCGAGCACGCTGCCACCGTGGCGTCGCTCGCGGCCGCGCGTCACGATCAACGCATCGCGCTCGACGTCAAGACCGCCTCCCACGCGGGCGTCGGCATCTCTGACCTCGTGCGCCGGCTCGGCGTGCCGGCCAGCGTTCTCGCCGAACCGATCGCCACACTCGTCGCCGGCGGGGAGCTCCTCTCCACGGGCGCCGGCGACCACGCCCACTACCTCCACGCAACGGCCGTCGCCGAGCTCGAGGCTCGCATCATCGCCGCGATCTCAGCCTCACCCGATGGCCTCGCCCGCGAAGTGTTGCGCGGGCAGCTCCCCGCTGCAGTCTCTCCGCGCGCATACGACGCGATCCTCGCCGGCCTCGAAGCCAAAGGAGCCCTCGCAACCGCCGGTGACCGGGTCACTCGCAGCGCCGCGCCCGCCAAGGGCCCGGTGCTCAACGCGACCGAGCTCGCGCTGCTCGCGAAGCTCGAATCCTGGGGCCTCGAACCCGTGCGCCCCAAGGAGATGCACGCGGCCCTGGGCCAGTCCGAAGCCGCGACCAAGACGGCGCTCGATCGCCTCGTGACAGCCAAGCTCGTCGTGCGGGTGAAGCCCGACTACCTGGTCCACGCGGGTGTCGTCGCTCGTCTGAAGGAGAAGCTGCTCGCGTTTCTGTCGGAGCACCCCACGATCGACGCGCAGCAGTGGAAGGAGCTCACCGGGGCGAGTCGGAAGTTCACGATCCCGCTGGCCGAGTACTTCGATGCGGAGAAGGTGACGCTGCGGGTGGGTGATCTGCGTCGTCGACGGTAGCCGAGGGGCCTCCGGACTCCGTGCACGGATGCGCGATATGGACGCAACCGTTCGGCGGAGTGGGCGATAGCCAGAGGATGAGCCACGAAGACACGAAGGCCACGAAGCAGAGGGCTTATTGGCCGCCTACGGCGGCTGCGGAGGAGGCTGCGCACGCGGTGATTGGTGCCGCGATCGAAGTGCACCGACAGCTCGGCGCGGGATACCTAGAAGGGATCTACGAACGCGCGCTCGCCATAGAGCTCAAGGAACGCGATATTCAATTCCAACGTCAGATCAGCTCGACGGTCAGCTATCGAGGCATATCCGTCGGAGAGCACCGCATCGATCTGATCGTCGCAGACGAAGTGATCGTCGAGCTGAAGGCCGTGGAAAGTCTGTCTCCGACCCACCGGTCACAGGTGATCTCGTACTTGCGCGTATGCGATCTCAGGCTCGGGTTGCTAATCAACTTCAACGTACCCGTGCTGCAGCAAGGAATACGCCGCGTCCTCTGGTCTCCATGACCCTCTCTCTGCTTCGTGGCCTTCGTGTCTTCGTGGCTCAGATCCGGAGCACGGACCACGGAGCACGGAGCACGGAGCACGGAGCACGGAGCACGAAGCACGAAGGCACGAAGCGGAGAGAACCCCCTCTACAGATCCCGCAGCTCTCTCTTCAAGATCTTCCCCGTCGGATTCCGCGGTAGCTCCTCGAGAAACGTCACCTTGCGAGGGCGCTTGAAGTCCGCGAGGGTCGTGCGGCAGTAGTCCATCACCTCGGTCTCGCTGATCTGCTCGCCGCGGCGCATGACGATGAAGGCCTTGAGGGTCTCGCCCCATTCCGGATCGGGGACGCCGACGACCGCTGCCTCGAGGATCGCTGGATGCGTGTTGAGATGATCCTCGATCTCGCGCGGATAGATGTTCACGCCGCCGGAGATCACCATGTCGTGCTTGCGAGACTCGAGGTAGTAGTAGCCCTCGGGGTCGAGGCGGCCCATGTCTCCGACGGAGAAGAAGCCGTCGCGCTGTGACGATGCGGTGGCCTCGTCGTTCTTGTGATAGCCGGAGATCAGCGTCGAGTTGCGGGCGTAGAGCTCGCCGATCTGGCCGGGTGGAACTTGCTGGCCCGCGTCGTCGAGGAGGCGGATCTGGTTGCCGCGGAGAGCCTTGCCGATCGTGCCGGGGCGGTTGACGTGATCGTGTGGGCCGGCGAGGGTCACGAGGCCGGTCTCGGTGGCGCCGTAGAAGTTCCAAAGAACGGGGCCGAAGCGCTCCATGTAGCGGCGGGCGGCGTCGGTCGGGAGGGGCGCTGCCGCGGACATCACCCAGCGCAGCGAGCTGGTGTCGTACTTCGCGATCGTCTCTTCGGGGAGGTTGGTCGTGCGGATGATCATCGTCGGGACCATCAGCGTGCTGGTGATCCGTTCGCGCTGGATGATGTCGAGGGAGCCCTCGGGCTCGAAGTGGTTCATCAACACGACGGTCGCGCCGAGGGACAGCATGATCGTGACGAAGGCGGGGGCGGCGCTGTGATAGAGCGGGCAGACGACGAGGTGGCGATCGTCGGTGCGCATCCCGCACTGCACGATCATGTCGGCGACCGACTCGAAGCCGGTCTTCTTCCAGCTGCGGTTCGCGCCCTTGGGCTTGCCGGTGGTGCCCGAGGTGTAGACGATGACGCCGCCGCCATCGCCACCCTTGATGCGTGGTGGGACCTCGGGCGAGGCCGCGGAGATCGCGTGAGCCCAGTCGGTCGCGTTGGCGTCGGTCACCGTGTCCGCCCCGATGACGATCATCGGGCCGCCGTTCGAGGTCTGCGACCGGGCCTCGCGCATCGCTTCGATGAGCTCGGCGTGGACGAGCGTCGCCTTGGGTTCGGCATTCTTCAGGATGTAAGCGATCTCGGCCGGCTTGCTGCGGTACCCGATCTGGACGGCGGTGGCGCCGATCCTCGAGAGCGCCTGCTGCGCGATCAAGTACTCGCTGCCGTTCGGAAGCATGAGGGCGACGCGGCCACCGCCGGAGACTCCGCGCGCGATCAGGGCGTGCGCGAGGCGATTGATCGTCGCGTCGAACTCGCCCCAGGTCAGGCGCTTGACGCCGTGCTCGCCGTACTCGACGAGGGCTTCGCGCTCGGGATGGGCGGCCGCGTGGAACATCACGGCGAGGTGCGGGCCGAGCGCGGATTGCCGCGCACTCTTCACGAACTGCGCGATGCCCGACGGTCGCACCGGGCGGGCGAGGCCCGTCGAGCGGAAGGCGTTGGCGAAGAGCTTCGCGCGATCGACACGACGACGGATGCGGTCTAGCACGGCGGCAGGATACTCCGCTGGCTGCCGAGATCGAGGGCCGTGAAGTTACGCTGGCGCTACTGCCGCGCTACTGGCAGACGCCCTGAAGACCGGTCGCGAGCGCGCGATTGACGGTCTCGACCCGCTTCGGGTTCTTGACGCCGGTCGTCACGAGGTACCGCCGCCACGCCGTACACGCGGTGCCCTCGTCGCCGATCGCGTTGGCGAGATCGCCGAGCTGGTACAGCGCCTCGGGATACCAGGTGGGCGCGGTTCCGGTCTTCTTGATCTGCTCATCCGCCAGCCGGGTCGCGCTCTTGTAGCTGTCGATCGCTCCAGGAACCTGATTTACGTCGGGATCCTGGAAGAGCTGGCCGAGCAAGAACGAGGTGTCGGCGCTCGGCCGGAGCTTGTGCGATCGCCTCAGCCAGTCCACAGCAACCTTCTTGGTCGCCTTCTCGCCGAGCTCCCGGTACGCGACGCCGAGGTTGAACGCGACCTCCGCATCATCACTCTTGAGCTTGTTGGCGGCGAGCAGCGCGTTGACGGCGGGCTTCATCTCGCGGCGCGAGACATAGAGCCGGCCGCTCCCCAGCAGTGGGCTGAACAGCGTCGGATCGAGCTTCGCTGCCTCGGTGTAGGCGCGCAGTGCCGCGTCCTGCAGCGCCAGATCCCTGTTCTTCTGGATCGAGAGTGACTCCGTCGCCCGGCCCAGGCCATCGAGGTGGCGTGCGTCGCGCTCGAATTCGACCGCAGCGGAGAACTCCTTTCGCGCCTCCTCGAGGTGACCACCGGCCAGCAGGCCTTCAGCCCGGAGGTAGCGGCCGGCCGCGCTCTGGCGATCGGCAGCGAAGATCTTGTCGCCCTGCTCGCCGGCCTCGGCGAGCTTGCCGGTGCGGACGAAGAACTTTCCGGCGTGGCCGCGCAGCTCGAGGCTCGGTTCAGGCTCCTGTAGCAGCGTGGTGTAGAGCTTCGCTGCCTCGGGATCGCGACCGGTCATCTCGAAGGTACGAGCGAGCTCGAGGCCGATCTCCGCGCGGGTCGGTGCGAGCTCGCGCGCCTGGATGAGCTTGTCCACGCCCCCCGCGCTCTTGCCTTGCTGGCGCAGCACCTTGCCGAGCAGATAGAGCGCGTCGACGTCCTTGGGGCGCGCTTCGAGCACGCGGCGCAGCCAGGGCTCGGCCTTCTCGGCATTGCCCGACTGCAAGTACGCGTTCGCGAGGGTGAGTGCGAGCGACGGATCCTTCTGCGCTAGCTCGGAGAGCGTGGCCAGCAGCTCCTCGGAGCGCGCGCGCAGGGCGGCTTGCTTGTCCGGCGCGTTGGCTTCGCCTGCGGCCTTCGCCATCTGCGTCAGCTTCGCGATCGCGGCAAACGTTGGCGCGAGATCACGATCTCCGGCGAGCTTGGCCGCCTCGATGTACGCGGCGACAGCTTCCTCGTCCTGGTTCCGCAGCTCGTGGAGCTTTCCCTTCACGATCATGAGGCGCGCGCCATCGAGCGGCGGGAGCGGAGGATCGCGCTCGGCGAGCAGCTTGATCCGCTGCTCGGCGTCTTCGATGTTCTTGTGGTGCAACGAGATCTCGCACTGCACGAGCTGAGCGTGCGCGTTGTTCGGCGAGATCGTCAGCACCGCCGTGATCAGCTCCTGGGCGATCTCGATCTTCTTCTCCTGGAGCTCGATCTCGGCGAGCCCGGTCTGGCCTTCGAGATCCTTCGGGTCGAGGGCGAGGCCCTTGCGATAGCGCTCGCGGGCCGCGTCGAGGCGTCCGCCCTTGCGCGCGACATCTGCGGCCAGCACCCACGCCTGAACCACGGCACGCTGATCAGCGGTCTCGACGTCCTTGCGCGCGAGGATCGCGAGCAGCTCGGATTCTTGCTGCTGCGACTGCGAGACCGGCAGCGTCGCGGCGAGACCGACCTGTGCGGGGATGTTGTCCTTGTCGATGGCGAGGATCGCGTCGAAGTCTGCGCGCGCACCAGGGATGTCGTTGAGCAAGAGCTTCGCCCTGGCGCGGCCGACGAGCGCGAGCACCTTGACCGACGGGATCTCGATCGCGCGGTCATAGGCTTTGATCGCCTCGGGCGCGTTGCCGTTCGCGGCGTACGCCCACGCGAGGTACAGCGCGAGCGGGCCGTCCTTCGGTGACTGTGCGAGCAGTGCCTGGAGCTTCACCGGCGCATTGTCGGGCGTCGTCGTGAGCGCAGAGAGTGCCTGTGCGCGGTCGAGCGCGGGCCCGGTGATCCCGGCCTCGAGTGCGTCGGCGATCAGCTTGCGCCCCTTCGCGATCCGCTGTGGTGCCGTCTTCCCATCGGCGAGCGCGCCCGCGATCGAGGCCTCGGCGGCGATGCCGTACGCCTCGGCGTGCTTGGGATCGAGCTCGAGCACGCTGGTCGCCGCCATCGCGGCGCGCTGCCAGTGGTTCGGGTCGTCGGCGCTCATCGCCTTTCGCGCGCTGGTGATCCCTTCGCTGATCGCGTCCGCGCGTTCCTGCTGTGCGGCGTGCCGCTTGTACAGGAAGAAGCCGCCGCCGCCGAGCAGGGCAACTCCGAGGGCGAGGCCTGCGACGACGTTGCGCCGGCGCTTGCGCTGCTTCGCGAGCGTCGCCTCGTTGACGACGGGCGCTTCCTTCTTCCGGGGCCCGAGCGACTGCGATTCGCGGGACGCCTTGGGCTTGTCCCCACCTTCGAGCTCGAGGGCCAGCTCGTTGGGCCGAGAGTACGAAGGCACGGTCGCCTTGTCGGGCGTCGGTGCGCCCGGGGGGCCAGGCTTTCTCGCGGCGAACTTGATGCCGGCCTTCTCGGCTTCCTCGGCACCGACGCGAGACTGCGGTGTGCTCGGTGCGGAGAGATCGAGCTGATCGAACGAGCCGCCGACTGGACCATCGAGCGAAACCCCGGGACCATCGAGCTCGGCGCCGGGACCATCGAGCTCGAGGGCGGGCTCCTCGAGAGCGAGCTCCATTGGCTCGATGGGATCGTCTCCAAGGTCGATCGACCCGGCTCCGAAAGCGTTGCGCGGCGCGACGCTCTGCTCCTTGCCGCGTGCAGGTTGCGGGAGATCGTCGAAGAAGCCCTTGGGCGCGGGAGGCTCGTTGCCGGCGGGGGGCGGAAGGCCGGAGCGGTTGGTCGCGTTCTGCGGGAGATCGTCGAAGAAGCCCTTGGGCGCGATGTCGTTCTGGGACGGCTGCGCCCCAGCCTTTGCTCCGCGTGCGGGCTGCGGAAGATCGTCGAAGAAGCCCTTCGGCGCCGGGACGTCCGACGTGTCGGCGCCGCGACCGCCACCTTTCGCGGGTTGCGGAAGATCGTCGAAGAACCCCTTGGGTGCCGGCAGATCGACGCCCGGGCCACCGACGCTCTTTGGCATCGGAAGATCGATCTCGGCGCGGCCACCCGCCGGCTTGGGGATCGGAAGATCGAGAGTGCCGCCTGGACCAGCCGGGCTCTTGGGCATCAGATCGAGATCGGGTCCAGGACCACCGGGCGGCTTCGGCGTCGGAAGATCCGTGGGGAGGGCAGGCGCCGACGGGCGCACGGGCGGCGGCGTCTTCGCTCTCGGGGCAGGGAGGTCGGTGAGAGCACGCGCTCCCCCGGGCCGCGGCGCCGGCAGATCGAGACCTGCATTCGACGCAGGGACCGTTCGCGGTGCCGTCGACGGAGTGGAAGCCCGCCCCCGCGGCGTGGGGAGATCCGTGATCGGATCCTCGGGATTCGGGGGCGGCGTCGGCGCACGCGCCGGACGCGCGCCGCGAGGCGCAGGCAGATCCGAGATGCCGCCCTCGGTCGACGGCGGCGCCGGTGACATCATGTCGTCGAGATCGAGCGGCGCAGGAGTGCGCGGCTTGGGAGCAGGCAACTCGTCGAACGCGCTCGAGAGGGCAGATTTCGGTGCTGGCTTCGAGGCCTCCGGTCCGAGCGCACTACGCCGTGGCGCGGGCAGCTCCCCGAGGTCACCAAGGTCGATGATGTCTGGCTTGCCAGCGCTGCCGGCGGGGCCGAGCGCAACGCCCGGCGGTCCCTTCGGTGGCGCGATGATTGGCACCTTCGTCAAGGTGCCGCCGGCCTTTGCAGGGAGCCCAACGCGTGACTTGCAGCTGGTGCAATTCACGAACCTCGCCCCCATGGGGACGTCGGCTTCAGCAATGCGGTTGAGCGTTCCGCAGGCCGAGCATGTCGCCTCGATCATCCGCCGATCATCATACCGCGGTCACGCGGCGATTGCCTGCTGCCGGCTACTTCCGCGAACAGGCGCGCAGATCAGAGTAATTGCCCCATCGCTGCTGCTTCACACCGTAGACGCACGGCTTGCCAGGCTGGTTGATGACGAGCTAGGGTCGCAGCGCCGACCGTCCCCCAAACCCTTTTGATCGTTGAGGTAGCCCATGCTCGACCCAGCCCGAATGGACGACGTTCTCCGCCGCGGCGGTGATGTTGCCACGGTCGTGACCTCCTGGCGGAGACTCGACGAGCGTCGCAAGAAGCTCCAGGCCGAGCTCGATACCAAGCGTGGGGCCCGCAACGCCGCCAACGAGCGAATGTCCAAGCTCGACAAGAAGTCAGAGGAGTTCGCGGCCGCGCGCGATGAGCTGAAGACGCTGTCGAGTGCGATCAAGGAAGGCGAGACCGAGCTCGCGACCCTCGAGAGCACGAGCCAGCAGCGGCTGCTTCACATTCCGAACGCGCCGCACGCGAGCGTGCCCGTCGGCACGAGCGAGGCGGACAACCCGGTGCTCCACACCGCGGGCACCAAGCCGACGTTCACGTTCGCGCCGAAGCCACACTGGGAAGTCGGCGAGCAGCTCGGCATCCTCGACTTCGAGGCGGGGGCGCGGATCGCCGGCGCACGGTTCACGGTCCTGCGCGGCGCAGCGTCGCGGCTGAACCGCGCGCTCATCAATTACATGCTCGATCTGCACGCGCAGCATGGCTACGACGAAGTCTGGCCGCCTGCGGTGGTCCGGCGTGCAGCACTGCGTGGCACCGGTCAGCTACCGAAGTTCGAGGCGGACCTGTTCAAGCTCGACGTGGCCGTCGGGCCCGATCACGTCGCGGACAATGATCTGTTCCTTTCACCGACGGCGGAGGTCCAGGTCACGAACCTCCACCTCGACTCGATCCTCGACGCGGCGCAGCTTCCCCGGAAGTACTGCGCGTACGCCCCGTGCTTCCGCGCGGAGGCCGGCGCGCACGGCAAGGACACGCGCGGCCTCATCCGCCAGCACCAGTTCGACAAGGTCGAGCTCGTCAAGCTGACCACTCCGGAGACCAGCTACGCGGAGCTCGATGGTCTGCGCCAGGACGCCGAGCGGGTGCTGTCCGGCCTCGGCCTTCATTATCGTGTCGTCACGCTGTGCACCGGCGACCTGGGATTTGGCGCCGCCAAGACCTACGACATCGAGGTCTGGCTCCCGGGCCAGGACACCTACCGCGAGATCTCCTCGTGCTCGAACTTCGAGGACTTTCAGGCGCGTCGCGCGAAGATCCGCTACCGGCCGAGCGCCGCCGACAAGCCTCGCCCGGTCCATACGATCAACGGCTCTGGCATCGCGATCGGGCGAACCATTGTCGCGATCCTCGAGAACTATCAGCAGGCCGACGGCTCGGTCGTGATCCCGGCGGCGCTGCGCCCGTACCTGGGCGGATTGGAGCGGATTACGCCTCCATAGAGAAGTTCCCCGAAGGTGCTGGACAAGGGGCAAACGATCCCTATAAATACCCTGGCCTCTGGGGACCCCCTTGGAGGAGTGGCCGAGTGGTCGAAGGCAGCGGTCTTGAAAACCGCCGAGCGCAAGCTCCGGGGGTTCGAATCCCTCCTCCTCCGCAGGCTTTGATAATCGAATAGTGTCACGCAAGTGGTCATGGGCGGGACGTCGTCGACGAGCTGACGGCGTCCCGACCCAATCGATTTAGTTGGCAAGCACGGAGAGGTGGCCGAGTGGCTGAAGGCACCGGTTTGCTAAACCGGCATACTGGGTTTACTGGTATCGAGGGTTCGAATCCCTTCCTCTCCGCCGGTCGTACGACGAGGTTCCATAGCTCAATGGATAGAGCACCGGCCTACGGAGCCGGGGGTTAGAGGTTCGACCCCTCTTGGAACCGCCAGGAAGATGAACGACGACGACGAACGATGGATGGATGTCGCGCTCGAAGAGGCGCGAGCTGCCGGCGCAGCGGGTGACGTACCCGTCGGGTCCGTGGTGGTGGATAGCAGCGGGACGCTCCTGTCTCGCGGACGCAACCGGCGCGAAGCCGATGGCGATCCGACGGCCCACGCCGAGATTGTCGCGCTGCGCGAGGCGGCGCGAGTGCTTGGAATGTGGCGCGTCGAAGCGACGCTCTACGTCACGCAGGAACCCTGTCCGATGTGCGCGGGCGCGATCGTCAACGCACGGGTCGCCCGGCTCGTTTTCGGGTGCGGCAATCCCAAGGCAGGCGCAGTCGCCTCGCTGTTTCAGATCGTCACCGATCCGCGGCTCAATCACCGCGTCGAGGTGACGCGTGGAGTTCGAGAGCTGGAGTGTGCAAAGGAGCTGCAGAGCTTCTTCGCCGAGCTGCGACGCGGTCCGAGCTATCAGTGAGACGACAACGTTTCTGGAGGAGTGTCCGAGTGGCCGATGGTGTCTGATTCGAAATCAGATGTGCGCAAGCACCGGGGGTTCAAATCCCTCCTCCTCCGCAATTTTTGCAACCACCTACCCTTGGAGGGGTGACCGAGCGGCCGAAGGTGCACGATTGGAAATCGTGTGAACTGAAAGGTTCCGAGGGTTCGAATCCCTCTCCCTCCGCAACCACTGCGTGACTTGTTTTATGGTCCCGGATGACGCGAAAGCTGTGAACCCCGCCAGGCCCGGAAGGGAGCAACGGTAGCGGAAATAGTGGGTGTCTGGGGCCACCTTTCTGGAGAGCGACGATTCTAACGAGTCGTCGCTCTCTACCTTTTCGGTGGCAGTATCAGGGGGCGATGATCCGGTTCAGCCGAGCGGTGGTGCTGAGCGTCGTGGTGTTCGCCGCCTGCAAGTCCGACGGTGGCAGCTCCGACGAAACGCTCGAGACGCCGAGCGCGCCGGCGAAGAAGAGCTCCGGGGGTGGGTTCTCGTCGAGCCTGTCAGCGGAGCTCGCCGATCCCAGCGCGGTCGGCACCGGTAGCGGCGAACGGACCGCGGGCACCGCGACCGGCGACCCGTCCGCGCCGCCATCGAGCACGCCGCCATCGTCCACGCCGCCATCGTCCACGCCGCCGCCGTCCACTCCGCCGCCGTCCACGCCGCCGTCGTCTGCGCCGTCGCCGCCGAAGAGCGCGGAACCTGCGATGGCAGCAACACCGCCGCCGGGTTCCATCGCGGGGAGCGCGCA
>JACCQV010001012.1 GCA_013813945.1 Deltaproteobacteria bacterium
GGGTCAAGGATGCCGTGTTGCTGTCGATCACGAACGGCAGGGCGATCATCCAGACGTGGCACAACGGTCCGGGCGCGCCGCTGCGCGGGTTCTCGGCGCTGCGCGAGCGTGGCACGGGCAAGATCGAAGAGCTACTGAGCCCACTCGCGGCACCCAAGGTCGTGGTCGAAGGTCCCGACCCAGGCCCGATCAAGCTGCCTGTCATCGAGAAGACCTTTCTCGAGCGCCGGCCCGTGCAGCTCGGGATCGCGCTCGGCGTCGCGGTGACGATCGTCGGGATCGTGCTGTTCGCGACACGGGATCCAGGCACGTTCGTCTTCGATGGCGACGTGACGAACGACCGACCGGGGCTTGGCCGATGAGGTCACTGTTCGTCCTCGTGCTCGCGCTCGGAGCGTGCAACACCCCCTCGCCATCGCTGCGGATCCGCGTCACGGAAGGTCCGACGCAGTCCTGCGCTACTGACGACTGCGCGCAGGTGCCGCTCGCGTGCCAGACCTGGGTGGGGATCCGGATCATCGACCCCGCCGACCGAACGGCCCCCTTCCTGTCGCAGTGCCAGGCCATCCAGAACGGCACGGACGACCTGTGTGCGATTGCTCGGGTCGAGCTCGAGCCAATCCCGCTACCGGTGGACGATCTCGAGGTCCAGGTCGCTCTGTTTCCGGCGAGCATGATCACCAAGGATCCGATGACCGGAGAGGACATCTGTCCGTCGAACGTCGAGTACGACGCGGTCAATGGCTTCCCGATCGAGAATGGCTCGGCGCCCGCGCTCGGGGGGCGCGGGTACTACCGGCCCGGGGACGAGGTCGTGACCGTGACGCTCGGATGCACGAACCTCGAGCTCGTCAATGATCCCGTCTGCGAGGGGCGCGCGAGCGTTCGCGTCGCCGCCACGGTCGACGACTTCGATGGTGGATTCGTGATCGACCCGAATCGGATCGGCGTGTCGATCGGCGCGCCGAAGAGCAAGGTGAGCGGCGGCTACGAGCTCAACCCAGGTGACGTCACCATGCTCGAACGGACCTCGCTGTTTCCTCCGGCGTGGGGCATCAGCCTCGACGCGATGTTCAGCTCGTACGCGTGCCTCGCCGTACTCGATGATGTTCCGCAGAGCACGACCGCGCTGACCTGCTCCGTTGCGATGGTGACCGATGATGATCTGAGCTTCATCGGAATCCGGCTCGCGAAACCGTCCCTCGACCAGATCCTGACCAGTCTATCGCTGGCGCAGTTTCCATCGCTCGGGATGACCATCGGCCTCGTCGTCGATGTCGACGGTAAGCCGGTGCCCAATCAGACCATCTCGGTGCCGCCGGGAACGACGATCAAGTATCTGTCTCCCGACCGGATGAGCAGCGCGGGCTCGGCCACGTCGGGCGGGCCGCTCGGCGGTGTGTTCGTGTCGCTGGATGCTCCGTTCGGCACGATGTTCAGCACGACGAATGCCAGCCCGACTGCGCCCAGGCCGCAGATCGGTGGGCGGATCGACGGGAAGGTCTCGATCGTGGTTCTCCGGTTCGCCGACGAAGTCGTCAATCCCTGACGGGTCTGGCGCTCCCGGGGTAGGGTTCGCGCGTGACGCGCGCATCCGTGACCCGGACCTGGTATCGCATCGCGCTCGCGCGCGCGGCCGGCGCTCCGGCCCTGGTCGCCGCACAGGGCGAGCATCTCGGCGTTGCGATCGCGGCCGCCGAAGCGCACGTCGCCGGGTCGCACGCGATCGCCGTCGAGGTCGCCGCGGGAGATGAAGTGCCGCTCGGCGAGTCGGTCGGCAAGCACCACATCGTCGAGCTCGGGGACTCGACCGATACGCCGAGCCTGCGCTGGCCGATCGGGATCTTGCCGGCGCTCGGCCAGACCGCGCCACTCGCGACCGCGCGCCGCGGCTGGATGGAGCATCCCGATCCCTCGAAGCTCGTGATCGAGGCGCAGACCGATTCGGATCACCTCGTCGATCTGTTCCTCGGCCTCGTCGAGAAGCTGCCGGCCGCGGACAACCTCGAGGTCCGCGTGCTCGACCACTTCGAGCATGCCGGCAAGACCGAGGTCTGGCTGACGTCGCGGGTCAACGCGAAGAAGATCCTCTCGTTTCTCGACGACCACGAGGACGAGCTGATCCACAACGGTCACATCGAGCTCTCGATCTACGTGCGTGCACACAAGGGGACGCTGCGGCTGACGGAGCACAAGACCGTGGTGTGGCTCGCCGAGGAGCGTGCGCTCGAGGCCGAGGTCGCCGGTTGGCTCAAGGAGCTCGAGGTCCCACGCGCCGAGGCCCTGACCCGGGTGGTCAACGTTCCGCACTTCCACTACCGGCTCGCGAAGACGCGCGATCGCAAGAAGCTCGGCGATGTGCTGTTCCGTCAGCGACTGCGTCGCGTCGATACCGTGCGCGCCGCCGCGACCGGACCGCGCGAGCCGGACTGAGCTCGCTGGCCCGACACCGACGGGTGATCGCGCCACCAGAACCGCAGCGGCCGCTCGGCCCACGCACCCGCGAACGCGACCCCGATCCGCGGGCCGGTGGAGACCGCCGGTGGGGTCTGCGCGCTCGCGATGAACAGCGCGCCGCGCGCGAGGTCCCTGCGATCGTGGCGGCGATCGAGTGCGAGCGCGGTCGAGACCTTGCCGGGGCCGCGACCGATCGTCGAGTCGACGGGCAGCCCGAGGTGCGGGGCGATCGCGCGGATCAAGACGGCCTGTCCCTCTCCTTCGACCCCGGTCACCACGTTGAACAGCTGATGGAGCCCGTAGCAGAGATACACGTAGCTGATCCCTCCCGGCCCGAACATGACCGACGTGCGTGCGGTCGGCCCGAACCGTGCGTGGCTCGCCAGATCTTCCGGGCCGCCATAGGCCTCGGTCTCGACGATGATCCCCGCGCGCTGGCGATGAACGAGCGCGCAGCCGATCAGCTCGCGCGCCACGATCGATGCATCGCGCGCGAACCAGCTCGCCGGCAGGCGCTGATCACGGAGAGCGTCGATCGGATCGCGCACGGCGAGCGAGCCTACTCGACGACGGACGTCAGGGCACGCTGGCTCTGTTCAGGCGCTTCTCGATCCGCAGACGTTCGCGCGCGGACTTCGCGACCACGCGATCCTTGGACGCAGCCAGCTCGGTGAGGAGCTCGCGCCGCGGGCTGGTTCCGCCGTCACGCGCGGCGATCCAGCGCTCCAGCGCAGAGGCGGCGGCATCGGTTCGTCGAACGAAGTCCGTGATCCAGCCCTTGCGGTCGACAAACGCGATCACGCGCTGCTTGCGCGGCATCTGCGATCCGCACTGGCGCCGGACATCGAACGAGAGCTTGTCCGGCGCGGTGCCCTTGTGCGTGGTCTCGATCGCCACAGGCAGGTGCGCTCTCCTCGTCGAGCCCGACGTCCCGGTCACCACCACCGCGGCCTGCTCGTAGCGCGTGAACAGGTCGACGTAGATCGAGCTGCACGCTCCGCTGGGGCGGGACACCAGGAGGATCGCGAGCATCGGCAGGACGGCGAGAACGGCGCGCATGCTGGATCATACGCACGAGCCCGCCATCCGCGCCTGTCGCCTCGCAGGCGACATCTTTGATCCTTGAATCTCCGAAGCCGCCCGCGCACGCTCGGAGGATGTTGCGCTGGCTCCTCGTGCTAGTTCTACTCGGTGCGCCGGTATCCGAGGCGATGGCAGACTCGATCGCGCTGACCGTGCCCGCGCGCAAGCCCGGCGCGCCGAACGTTCCGGCGCTCGAGACGTTCGTGTTTCAGCACGATCCGTATCGTTCCGGGATACCGCCGCGGCGCCTGGATCCGGCCCACGTGGGCGCGTACCTCGCCGTGATGATCGACAAGGCCACGCCGCAGCGCGCGCTCGAGTCCGCCGAGACCGCGGCGGTGTTCTACGATGCGTCCGAGGTCGCCGCGCCGTTCGTCGCGATGCTCGACGGCAAGGAGACCACGGTCGATGACCGTCGGCGCTCGATCGTGCTGGCCCGGATCGTGGCGAGCGTCGGTGGAAGCAAGGATGTCAGCTCGGCGGCGAGCTACTTCGTCGACCTGTGCGGGCGCGCCGACTCCCAGGCAGAGCTCCAGGATCTGGTT
>JACCQV010001021.1 GCA_013813945.1 Deltaproteobacteria bacterium
GATGTGCTTGCGCAGGTGCGAGCGCGTGAACATCGAGGCGACGGGATAGTTGTGGTGACGCGCGCGGACCAGTGCCTCGCAGTAGCGATAGCAGGCCTCGAGCTCGAGCGAGGGCGGCAGTGGAACCGCGAGGGCAGGGGACCGCAGGACACCTAGACGCTGGATCATCGTGGTTCTCCCAACATTCCCATCAAACGCGCGAGGACTTCGCGCGCGCGATCTGCTTTGACCTCACCGGTGGCGGCGAGCTCGGTGGCGACGCGATCGACAAGCTCGCCCGTCGCGCCAGCAGCGCGAGCGAGCCCTCGCGCGTGCAACGCCATGTGACCGCGCTGGATGCCTTCGGTCGCGAGAGCGCGCAGCGCCGCGAGGTTGGTCGCGATGCCAGCGGCAGCGACCAGCGACGCGAGCCGGTCGGCCGTGTGGGCGCCGGCGAGATCGAGCGCGAGCCGTGCGCCCGGATGGATGTGGAGTGCACCACCGACGGTACCCACCGCGAGCGGCATGACGAGCTCGCCGTCGAGGCCGCCGTCGCGCTCGCGCCAGACAGCGAGCGGACGGTACGCTCCGTCGCGCGCTGCGTACGCGTGTGCCCCCGCTTCGACCGCGCGCCAGTCCTGCCCGGTTGCGACGAGGACGGCGTCGACGCCGTTCATGATTCCCTTGTTGTGCGTGCACGCGCGATACGGATCGAGCTCGGCGAAGCGCGAAGCCGCTGCGATCGCGGCGCGCACGGCAGCACCCGCGACACCGTCCGAAGCGAGCTGCGCGTCGTCGATCGAACAGCGGACCGTGACGGTGCGACCATCCGTGAGGTTCGACAGGATGCGGAGTCCCGGGCGCCCTCCGGCGATCGCGGCGACCCGATCTGCGAGGGCCTCGCACAGCGTGTTGACGAGGTTAGCCCCCATCGCATCTCGGCAATCGACGTGCAGATGCGCGACCAGCACGCCGCCGTCGGGACCCGAGCGCGCGAGCGTGCGGACATCGAAGCCGACCGGTCCGCCACCTCGCTGGGCGAGGCGCGGCACGAGTCGGCGCGCGTCGCCGAGGATCTCCTCGGCTGCGGCCACCAGCCGAGCGGCGCCCGCATCGACGTCGGTGACGTGGACGATCTGGATCTGTCCGATCATCACGGGCGCGGAGACGACGGTCGTGAACCCGCGCGGGCGAGCCATGCGCGCGGCATTCGACGCGGCCGCGACGACCGACGGCTCCTCGATCGCCATCGGAATCAGAGTGTCGATGTCATCGATGACGAAGTTGACCGCGACGGCGAACGGCAGCGCGTACGTTCCGACCACGTTCTCGATCATCCCGTCCGCTGCTTCGATCGAGAGCGCACCCGAATCGACTGCCGCGAAGCCGTCCGCGGGCAGTCCCGCGAGCTCGAGCAGCCGACGCCGGCGCTCCGCGACACCGAGTCGAAAGAATGCGGTGAGGCGAGTGCTACGAGGTGCGGCCGGGGACGACACGGGGACCCTGGTGTTTACGACGCGTCGGCGCGTAAGTCCACGCCGGTCTCGTCGACGGAGAGAGGTAGTGGCCGGCACCCTGCTTCGATGAGGGCACGGGTCGCTTCGGTTACATCTGCCGTGGCCGGGATCACGGCAAACGCAACATCGCCCCCGCCTGCACCGGTGGTCTTGGCAGTGCCCCCGAATCGGGACATTGCCGACCGTGCGACTCTGACACAGTCAGGCACGAGATCGATGCCGGTCGCCGTCGAGAGCCTGTCGATCGCCGCCGCGGCCAGCGCGATCGCGCCGATCATCGCAGTGGCGGCGAGATCCGTGGGCGCCGACAGCGCGGCACACGCGGCGCGTGACGCATCTCCGACCGCAGCAAGCGCGGCATCTACCTCGCTCCGGCGCTCGGTGCGCGCGGCCGTGACCCTCGCGATCAGCGACGGTGTATCGGCCGACGACCCGGTGAAGAACGGGAGCAGGCGTACGGACCGCGGCCAGGCGCGACGATCGGTGCGACCGGCGGTGAACACGATCGTACCGCCGTGGACGGCAGCCGCGATGTCCGCGCCCGAGCCGCGTGCTCCCCGGTCCGCTTGTGCAGATGCGTGCGCAGCAGAGGCAATCGTCAGGACCTCACCCCGGTCGAGCTCGGCGGCCGCGCTGGTCGCGCCGATCGCGAGCGCGGTGGCCACGACCGTGACCGCGGCCGACGACCCGAGCCCGAGCTTGGTGATGCCGTCATAGAATGCGCTCGAGTCGACCGCGATCTCGAGCGCGGCCTGCGCTGCCGGATCCGTGGCGCCGCGACGGGTCTCGAGCTCGTGCGCGACCGCGAGGAGGAAGGCCGTGCTTCCGCGCGGGGCGCCGGCGCGAACACGTGCGATCGCGCGGCGGTTGACGGCGATCACCAGGGCCGGTGCACCGTCGAGTACGGCGTACTCGCCGGCCAGGATCAGCTTTCCGGGGGCGGAGGCGGTCATCGAATCGATCATGATCGGGCTCCGTGCAGCGCCCGCGGATGCGGCGTGGAGATCGTGCGTAGACGCATCACGTCGTGACCGTCGCGGGTCCACCGGGACCGCTGATCGTGACGTCGCTCGCACCCGGCACCGTGCGCAGCGCTGTCGCGACCGCGTCTGCATCGTCGATCGACGTGAGCACCTTGACGTGCGGTCCGGCGTCCATCGTCGCCCATGCGGCACGACCGCGATCGCGTAACGCACGGACCTCCGCGAGCAACGCCAGGGTTGCCGGCTGCCAGTACACGAT
>JACCQV010001047.1 GCA_013813945.1 Deltaproteobacteria bacterium
CTCGACGATCGTGACGACCGAACCTAGGCGAGCGGCGAGCACCGCGTCGATGCGCGCGATCCGTTCGGGCGTCATCATCGGAGCGAGGGCGGAGCAAACCGCACCAGGCCCGTGGCGCTCGATCACCCGGTCGATTGCGTCGGACACGGCAGGACGATACCGTGCCCGCGACGTGAACGAGGGTGAACTTGGGCGGTTCGTCGGGGACCGCTATCACATCGTCCGCGAGCTCGGGCGTGGCGGGATGGGGGTGGTTTACCTCGGCCACGACACGCGACGCGATATGGACGTCGCGATCAAGCTCCGTGGCATCCATCATATCGACGCGACGCTGTGGCTGAAGCGCGAGTTCCGCGCCGTTGCTTCACTACGCCACCCGAACCTGGTGGAGCTCTACGAGCTCGTCGCTCACGATCGGTCCTGCTACTTCACGATGGAGTACCTGCGCGGTATCGACCCCCGGCGCTACGTCGAGCACCACTCGACCCGCACGGCGCTGCCGCTCGAGGAAGCCCACACTGCCGCCTCCGATGGGCCGGCACTGCGGCCACCGACGAGCGTGTTCAGCCGGCCGGTGCCGGTCGTCGACTTCGCGCGAATTCGCAGCGTACTCACGCAGCTCGCCGAAGGACTCGCGTTCCTCCATGCGCGCGGCGTGATCCATCGCGACATCAAGCCGTCGAACGCGATCGTCGTCGACGGCGTCGTCAAGCTGCTCGACTTCGGCCTCGCGCTCGAGCGGCGCCGTCAGGACGACGAGGTCGCGCGCGAGACCCGGCTGGTCGGAACGGCCGCTTACCTGTCGCCGGAGTACCTCGCCGATCTCGTCATTGGACCCGAGATGGATGTCTACGCGCTCGGCGTGCTCGCGTTCGAGCTCTGCACGGGTGCGCCACCGTTCGGCGGGACGCTTCACCTGCTGACCCGGATGTCGAAGAGCGTCCGGCTACCGCGAGTCAGCGAGACGAACCCCGACATCCCGGCGGACCTCGACGATCTGATTCTCGCGATGCTCGCGCAGGATCCGGCCGAACGCCCGACCGCGTTCGAGATCGAAACCCAGCTCACCGGTAACCAGTCGCATCCCCGAGCGCGACGCGAGGTCCGCTTCATCGGACGCGGTGCCGAGCTGGTCCAGATCGCAACCCGGATCGCGGACCCCTCACCACGCGGACGCCTCGTGCTGATCACCGGCCCTTCGGGCGCCGGGAAGACCGCGTTGATCGATGAGGCCGTCGGCCGAGCTCGCAATCCCGACACGTTGATCTGGCGCGGACGCTGTCACGAGCGAGAGCGTGTCCCGTATCGCGCCTTCGATCTGATCGTCGACGATCTCGCGACCGAGCTGGCCGGCGACCCTCGGCTCGCGAAGCAGATCGATCACGCCACCGCGCTGGCGTCCGTCTTTCCGGTGCTCGCGCCTCTGCTGTCCGCGCGCGACGATGAACCGGCAGCCACGGATCTGCGCGTCGAACGCGAGCGCGCATTGCTCGCGTTGTCGCAGATGTTCGCGCTGCTGATCACCGGAGCACGTGCCGTCATCGTGATCGACGATCTGCAGTGGGCCGATGAGGACAGCCTCGAGCTGCTGGCGGTCCTCGTCGAACGGATCGGCCGTCCGTTGACCGTGATCGGAACGTGGACGACGCATGCGGCGGGTAACACGCCCGAGCCTCTGCTCGCGCGGCTCGGTGCGGCGGCCGAGGCCCACGACGTACCGGCCATGAGCAGCCTCGATCTCCAGCTGCTGATCGCCGAGCTCGCCCCCTCGGTCCCGCTCGCACGGATCGCCGCGGCCGCGGAGCTCAGCGCGGGCAGCCCGTACCTCGCCGAGCTGATCGGTCGCGAGCTCGGGGACACCAACGTCGGCGACGTTCACGATGCCGAGCGCCGCCGCCTCGATCGACTGTCGGTGCACGAGCGTACCGTCGCGCGGATCGCCGCGCTCGCCGGCGGTCCCACCAGCTTCGAGCAGCTCAAGGCGCTCGCAGAGCTTCCGTCGGAGCGGCTGCAGTCCGTGCTACGCGGGCTCGAGGACGCGAAGATCGTGCGTGCGACGCCAGCGACGACGGGCGAGCCGGTCTACGTATTCTATCACCAGCGCCTGCGCGAGACCGCGACGGCTGCGATCACGGACGCGGACCGTCGCGCACTGCACGAGAAGTTCGCGACCTGGTTCGAGGGCAGCACGACGCCCGATCCCGCGCAGCTCGCGTATCACTGGTTCGGCGCTGGCGAGCGACCGCGTGCAGCCCACTGGGCGATCGCGGCCGGAGACGCTGCGCGCGCCCAGCTCGCGTGGGTGCTCGCCGCCGACTGGTATGCGCGCGCGCTCGAGCATGGCGCCGAGGCGACGATCCGCGAACGCCTCGCCGAGTGCCTGTTCCTCGGCGGCAAGCTCTCCGCAGCGGCGACCGAGTTCCTCGCCCTCGCCAGAACAGGGGACGCTCCCGACTTACGCCATCTAGATCGCGCAACCTCGCAGGATGTTTCGGTGCCGTGGGGACGCTCCCGATCTACGCTACTTTCCCTGCTGTCCGGTCGTCGGACACCGTCGGTCATCGCCCACGAGAGCATTGGCCGCGCTGGTGGTGGCGACCGCTGGCGGGTCCGCGCCGCCGAGGCGTACCTCAAGCTCGGCGAGCTCGAGCGCGGACTGAACGTGCTCGACGAGGTGCTGGCGGGCCGCGGTGCTCCGCGCACCAAGCACCGCGCTGTGTCGATCGCGCGCGCCGTGGTGGTGACCGCGCGCTGGTTGACACCCGTCCGACTCCGCACTCGAGCCGCCGACGACGTCCTCCCGGGCGCTTATCGCGTGATCGCGAGCTTCCTGTCGACGCCGTATCCGATCGAGTCGCTCGAGTACGTGATGCGCGGTGTCGCGCTTGCCGAGCACAGTGGTGATCGCGCGGCGTACGCGATGGGCATGGCGATGCTGTCCGCGTACGTTGCAACTGGATCACTCGGCCGGTTCGGCGATCGTGCGATCGCGAACGCGCATAGGCTCGCGACTCAAAGCGGCGCTCCGTATCCCGCGATGGTCGCGTCGGGTGCCGCAGGCATGCTGGCGACCCTTCGTGGCAACTGGGCAGGGATGCGCACCGCGCATCAGGACGCAGAGCGCGTGTGCAAGCGGCTCGGCCTCGAGCGCTCGTGGGAGGCTTCGTTTCTGCGGACGTACTGGGCGCTCGGTGAGCATTACGCAGGTGAACCCGCACGCGCGCTCGAGCTACTCGGCCCGTTGACCGAGACCAGCGACGATCTCTGGACGCGGGCGATGCTCGGCTCGTGCCGCGGGCGCGCGCTCGTCGTCGCGGGCGATCTCGAAGCGGCGCGTGGCGTCGCGCGCGAGCTTGACCGTGCGCCGGCGGCGCTGCAGGGCATGTCGTCGATCTATCGCCTGGTCTTTCTCGGCGAGCTTGCTCTCGCGGAGCACGACTGGCCGCGCGCGGCCGCGATCGCGAAGGATCTCGTGACGTCCGCGCGCTCGCAGTGGTTATCGACGATGCCGGCGATCTCCGCGATGATCGATGTGATCGCGGCGACCGCAGCGATCGGCGAGCGCCGAGCGACTCGAGCGCTCGCAATCGCCCGCCGGCTGTACCGGCGCGGTGACTCGTCGTTCTATGCCGTGACCGGTCTACGGCTGTGGGCTCAGGCAGCACACATGCTTGGCGACCGCGACCAGACTCGCGACGTTCTCGCGCGCGCGACGGTCGCGGCCAGCGATCGTGGTGGCAACGTGGATCGCCTCGCGATCCGCGCGCTCGGTGGCGGTGCGATCACCCCGGGGCCACTCGGGGCAGCGGTCACGTGGAGCACCGGTGGCATGATCGATGGAGAGCACGGATGGCAGCTTCGGTACTCGTGATCGGTGGCGGCGTTGGCGGGCTTACCGCGGCGCACGAGCTCGTCGAGCGTGGCTTCTCGGTACGCGTTCTCGAGGCGCGGCCGGACTGGGGCGGCAAGGCGCGTTCGCAACCGGTGCCAGGCTCGGGAACCGGCGGTCGGATGGATCTGCCCGGAGAGCACGGGTTCCGGTTCTATCCCCGGTTCTACACCCACGTGATCGACACGATGAAGCGGATCCCGAGCCCGGTCGGTGGGTGCGTCTTCTATCACCTCAAGCCGACCACCGAGAGCGCGATCGCGCTCGTCGACAGCAGCACCTGGTATCGGTTCTATCGTCGGCCCGTCACGCGTCCGTTCGAGGTGATCGCGGCGCTCGAGCTGTTCTTCCAGGAGCTCGACTTCGACAACCGCGACATCGGCCTGTTCACGGCGAAGATCCTCGAGTTCCTCACCTCGAGCGAGGAACGTCGGGTCGGTGAGTACGAGCAGATGTCGTGGTGGGACTTCCTCGAGGGCGACCTGTATTCCGAGAACTTCCAGCGTCAGCTGCGCGCCGTGCCGCGGACGATGGTCGCGATGGATCCGCGCCGCGGTTCTGCGCGCACGGTCGGCACGATCTCGATGCAGCTGATCCTGGACTACGCCGATACCGGCGTGAGCAACGACCGCACGATGGGCGGACCCACGAGCGAGATGTGGTTCGACCCGTGGATCGCGCAGCTGGCCTCGCTCGGCGTTCAGCTCGACACCGGGCTGCGCGCAACGACGATCGATGTGGCCGGTGGCCAGATCAGTGGCGTTCAGCTGTCGGATGGCACCACCGCCACGGCGGACTACTACGTGCTCGCCGTCCCGCTCGACGCGGCGATCCAGATCGTTACCCCCGCCATGGGCGCGCTGGATCCGGCCCTCGAGCGCTTGCGGCTCGCGAATGCGGATGACCTCGTCTCGTGGATGGTGGGCATCCAGTACTTCCTCTACGAGGATGTTCCCCTCGTCCGCGGCCATACCTTCTTTCCCGACTCACCGTGGGCGCTGACGACGATCTCGCAGCCGCAGTTCTGGCGTGAGCTCGGCATCTTCCGCACGCGCTACGGCGCGGGCGATGTCGGTGGGCTGATCTCCGTCGACGTTTCGGACTGGGACACGCCGGGCAAGTTCATCGCGAAGACGGCGAAGGAGTGCACCGCCGCGGAGATCGCGCAGGAGATCTGGCATCAGCTCAAGGCGGGCCTCAACGGGCCGACCGCGGGCGAGGAGACGCTGACCGACGCGATGCTCCACTCGTGGCACCTCGACGCCGATCTCGACTTCTCGTCGGGTGTCCCTGCCGTCAACAACTCGCGCCTCCTCGTCCATCCACCAGGTTCGTGGACGCTGCGCCCCGAGGCCGCGACACAGATCCCGAATCTCGTACTCGCCTCCGACTACGTCCGCACCAACACCGATCTCGCATCGATGGAAGGAGCGAGTGAAGCAGCCCGCCGCGCCGCGAACGTGATCCTCCAGCGCACTGGATCGACCGCACCCCGCGCGCGGGTGTGGCCGTTGCTCGAGCCATCGGGGTTCCGCCGCCCGAGGAAGCTCGACGCGTGGCTCTACCGCCACGGCTATCGCCACGCATTCGAGATCCTCGGGATCCGCAACGCGGCGCGCGCCGCGAACTGGCTCCGCCGGCTCGAGGTGGCCGCCGGTTTCATGCGCGTCGACGACTGGCTCGACGACAACGTCCGGATCAGTCGGCTGATGAGAAAGATTCTGAGCTTCCTGGGCCTTGGCTAGCCCCTATCGCATTTCGCGGAAACGGCCGATCCTCACTCATGTCCAAGTTCCGCGAGACGCTCTGGTTCAAGAAGGGCCTTCCCGCCCCGGGTCCCGACGCGGTTCTTCCCGAAGCGGAGCTTTCCGACGCGGATCTTTCGGATGCGGACGTTCCCGACGCGGACGTTCCCGACGCCCCTGCTGCCGATGTGCTGCGGCCGCTCGAGGACCGCTACGACGATGACGGCAGCCTCACGG
>JACCQV010001061.1 GCA_013813945.1 Deltaproteobacteria bacterium
GATGTGCGGTGAGGTCCGGCGCGTGATGGCGAGCGTGACGCCTCGTCCGGCGTGCCACCATTCCATTCGCGCGATCAGCCAGCGCCGCGCGAGAGCGACCGGATAGGGCGTCGGCACCGCGATCAAATAGCGCGCGACTCGCCTGTCACCTGCACCGGCGGCAACGGCAGCGGCATCGTCGAGACGCAGCTCGCGCAGTGCCAGGCGCTCCGTGACGAGCGTCGGCGGAGCACTCGTCACGCCGGGAGGCGCGTGCCGTTGAAGTCTTGATACGTCGGACATCCGGAGATCGCTGTGCAGTCTGGATCGCCATGGTCGGCGGCGGGATACTCGATGCGACCAATCAGAGCGTCGCCGTCCCGCCAAGTGCCTTCATGCCCCCGAGAATAGGCCGAAACCGGGCTATCGTCGCGGCCCTCGCGCTCCCCCGACCCAAAAGATGCCGCGCCCGTCGCACCGTGCCTACACTCTCGCCGCCGCTCTACTCGTGGCCTGCGTGCAGGACGTCCACACCCATCGCTTCGACAACGGGCTCACGCTTCATATTGCGCCCGGTCACCCTGCGCCGGTTGTCGCCGTGCAGGCGTGGGTCGGCGTTGGCTCGGCCGACGAGACACCACCCCAGGCGGGGGTCGCGCACGTCGTCGAGCACATGCTGTTCAAGGGATCGACCGACTATGGCCTCGGCGAGCTGACCCGCGCGATCGAGACCGGCGGCGGTGAGATCAACGCGTGGACGGCGTTCGACCACACCGTCTATCACGCAGTGCTCGGGCGCGATCACTTCGACGGAGCTCTCGACGCCATCGGTGATGCGCTGATGGCGCCACGGGTCGATCCCGAGGAGCTCGCCCGCGAGCGCGAGGTGATTCTCGAGGAGATCCGGCAGGGCTCCGATGATCCGGCGCGCAGCGTCGCGCAAAGTCTGTTCGCGACCGCCTTCGTCGCCCACCCGTACCGGCGCCCCGTGATCGGCACGGCCGAGAGCGTGAGGCGCCTGGGGGAGCGCGACCTCGTCGAGTTCTTCCGCAGCTACTACGTGGCCGATAACCTGACGCTCGTCGTCGCCGGTGATGTCGATCCCGTCGCGGTGCGCCGCAGCGTCGAGCGCCGGTTCCGCGCGATCCCCGCAGGACGGCCTCGCAGGTGTGTCGCGATCGAGCCGGCACAGACCGCGCCGCGCGCATCGTGCACCTCGCGCGATGTCAGCGAGGCCTACCTGGCCGTTGGCTTTCACGTGCCCGCCGCACGCCACCCCGATCTCGCGGCCCTCGATGTCGCCGCGATCCTCCTCGGCCAGAGCGAGTCGGCCCGGCTTCCGCGTCTCCTTCGCGATCGCGATCAGCTCGCGACCAGCGCCTACGCGAACGTCCACGCGCTGCGCGATCCGGGTCTGCTCGTGCTGTCCGCGACGGCTCGCGCCGCCGATGCAGCGGCGGCGGTCGGCGCGCTCGTCGATCACAGCGTGGGGCTGGCGGATGACCTGAGCTCCGACGAGCTCGACAAGGCGCGAATCGCCGCCGAGACCTCGTTTGTTCGCCAGCTCGAGACGGCACAGGGCCGCGCACGCTCACTCGGCTGGTACGCGACCGTCGCGGGTGATCCGCAGTTCGGCCACGTCTACCTCGATCGGATTCGCGCGGTGCGTCGCCACGACGTCAGCAACGTGATGCGGCGCTACCTGCGGCCCGACAACGCCAGCGTCGCAGCGATCCTTCCGAAGCGGCGCGCGACCCCGAGCGCGACCAAGGTCTTCGCCCGCAACGCCGAGAAGCGTGTGAGGACCGCCCTGACGCACGCGCCCGCGGTCACCGCGACCGTCGAGAAGCGCGTGGTCTTGCCGAACGGGCTGACGCTGCTCGTCCGGCGCGATCCCTCGGTCCCCGTCGTCGCGATGCGCGCGGTGTGGCGCGGCGGACATCGCGTCGAAGAGGCCAACAGCGCGGGTGCATCGACGTTACTGTCGCGCTTGATCACGCGCGGCTGCGGTCGACTCGATGCAACCCAGGTTGCGGATCGCGTCGATCGGCTCGGCGGGGCGCTCGGCGGTGTCACCGGCCGCAACAGCTTCGGCATGGCGAGCGAGTGGCTCTCGCGCACGTGGAAGCCCGGCCTCGAGCTGCTCGCGGACTGCCTCCTCGATCCGATGCTGCCGCAAGGCGAGCTCGTGCGCGAACGCCGGCTGCTGCTCGACGATCAGGTCGCGCAGGGCGACAGCCCGAGCCAGGTCGCGTTCCGGACGTTCAGCGAGGCGCTGTATGGATCGCATCCGTACGCGCGTGATCCGCTCGGCACGCCGGCATCGGTCGGCGATCTGACGCGCGGCAAGCTCGTCCAGTTCTACCGCGAGCGGTATCCGATCTCCGCGATGACGCTCGCCATCGTCGGGGACGTCGAGATCGACGAGGTGATCGCGGCGGTCAAGGCGCGGTTTGGCCGCGTCGCGAAGGCCAAGGTCACGTTGCCCGCGGTGGCGCTGCCGAACCTGGAAGGAAAGACCGCGAGCGAGCGCGAGGTCTATCGCTACCTCCAGCGCGCGCAGGCTCACCTCGTCGTTGGCTTTCCGGGCGCCACGGTCGACGCGCCGGATCGCTTCGCACTCGAGGTGCTCGTCGCGATCCTCGGTGGTCAGAGCGGCCGGCTGTTCGCCGAGCTGCGCGAGAAGCAGGCGCTCGCGTACCGGGTGTCCGCGCACTCCGTGGAAGGAGTCGATCCGGGCTTCGTCGCCGTCTATCTGTCGTGCGCGCCGGAGAAGCTGCCCGCCGCGATCGCGGCAGTGCGCTCAGAGCTCGAGCGAGTCCGCACGTCCGGCGTCACGCCAGCGGAGGTCGAGCGCGCCCGCAGCTATCTGATCGGCAGCCACCAGATCTCGATGCAACGACGCGCCGCCGTCGCAAACGCCATGGCCTATCACGAGGCGTACGGCCTCGGCTGGCAGACCTGGGCCGGGTACGACGATGCGATCCGTGCGGTGCGTCCCGAGGACATCGCCGCGGCCGCCGCGACGTATCTCCGCGCCGATCGTCAGGTCACCGCGACCGTCTCGCCACCCTCGCTGTCGCCGGCCGCGAAGAAGCGCTCGCAGCTGCCGGCGGCGCCGGCGAAGAAGAAGGACGCACCACGCCGCACGCCACGCTCGCGCAGCAACACATGACGAACAAGCGAGTCCAGCGCGCAGCACCTGCTGGGATTCCGGCGCGCCCAAGGCCGACATGGAGGGCGGCGGATTCACTCCGGCGCCCGGGAGCTACCGGTCACGGCGATGTCGCCGCGAGCCTCGTCCTGATCTTCCCCCTGCTGCTCGCGTACGAGATCGGGGTGCTGTTCGGGGGGCGCGTCAATGGCGCGGATGTCGTTACCCGCGCGCTGTACGGCGCCGTCGGGGGCCGCGCCGCGTATCTGCTCCTCCACGTCGTGCTCGCGGTCGGCTTTTTGCTCTGGCTGCGCCACGGTCGGCGCTGGGCGACGCTGAGCCTCGACGTCGCGGCGCCCGTCATCCTCGAAGCCGCGATCTACGCGTTGACTCTCGGTGCCGTCGGTTCGCTGGTCGTCGACAAGCTCCTCGGTCTCGGGCTCGGTGGCTCGATCGTCTCGGCGCTCGGCGCCGGTGTCCACGAGGAGCTCGTGTTCCGGCTCGGGCTGATGGCCGGCCTGGTCGCCGTACTTACCCGGTGTGGTGTCGACCGCCGGCTCTCGGTCGTCACCGCGCTCGTCGTGTCGTGCGCCGTGTTCGCGGCGGCCCATCACCTCGGGAGCCACGGCGAGCCGTGGACCGCGCACGCCTTCGCCTATCGCTGTGTGGCGGGCTGCGCGTTCGGTCTGATCTTCTGGTTCCGCTCGCTCGCGCACGCGGTTTACGCGCACGTCCTCTACGACGTACTCGTCGCATTGACCTAGCCGGCGGTGCTCACTCGAGGCCGAGCGACTTGCCGTCGAGCTTCATCTGGCCGACGTGGAGGTCGAACTTCGCGCGCTTGATCTGATCCGCGTTCGCCGTCGACTGGAGGATCTTGAAGTCGTGGAGGCCGACCTCGAACAGGTTGATCTGGAACAGGACCTTGGTTCGCGTCGGATCGAGGAACTCGAGACGGCCGGTCTTCTGCGCCTTCGGATCGGCCCAGCCCTTCTTGAGGACCTTCTCGGCCCAGATCTGCAGCTTGTCCGCATACTCGAGCGCGATCGTCCCGACCAGGTTCGGGTACTCGATCTTGGTCGGCTCGATCTCCGCGAAGCGCTCCTCGCCGGTCTTCAGCTTCTTGACGCCCTGCTTGATCGAGAATCCTTCGATCTTGTTCGTGTACTTCAGCTCGTCGAGGTCATCGAGGTAGAGCCGGAACGCGGAGGGCATCCACGACTTCTGCTTCGAACCCAGGTTGGCACTGATCGACCGGCCACTGCCCTTCTTGAAGATGACGACCTCGGGCTGGATCTTGAGCTTGAGGTACGCCGCCTCTTTCGAGGCACCGTCGAGAGTCGGGAAGGTCGTCTCCATGATCAGCGCGTCGCGGAACTCGTGCTCGAACGTGCTGGTGAACTCGAAGTTGCCGTGCGTGATCTGACCGGAGCGCCGGCCCCAGTCCCGATCCCACGAGCTCTGGATCCACTTGAGGACATCGCCAGCGCCGGAGATGCCGAAGTCGATCGTCATCGGCTCGATGTCAAACCCCGACATGTGCTTGATGCGGGCGTTGGTGCCGCCCATCGCTTCCTCGATGGTCTGGCCCTTGATGTTGCCGCCGTCGACCGACTTGAGATAGGCGGTCGAGACATGGCCGTCGATCGACAGCTCGAAGTGCCCCGTTGAATACGGGCGCTTCGTCGCAGGCGTGGATCGGTGACGGATTCCAGAGCTCATAGGCGGACCTCAGCTTATCGCTTTCTTCTTACGGTCGCTGGCGCCTGGATCCCCCCGACGAGGTACGCACCCCCAGGTCTGCTGTAGGCAGCGGATCTGGCGCACGATCCAACGGTAACAAAGCGAGCGATCTCAGAGGATTGCGTGGAGGCGGTCACGAAGACGCTCGCGCTGCGGCTGGAGATCAGGCACGAGCCTTGTAGAATAGGACGTCCATGAGGGTGAAGGTCCTGTTCCTCGTCCTCCTGATCGGCGTCCTCGGGCTACCTCGCCTTGTCCACGCGGAGAAGGTGACGACCAACCAGAGCGCGAAGGTCTACAACCGCGCCGGCGAGCAGGGAAAAGTCATCGCGAAGGTCAAGGAGGGCCAGAAGATGACGGTCCTCGCGAAGGAGGGCCGCTGGCTCAAGGTCCGCGTCGCGGGTCGGACCGGCTACGTGCCGCGTAGCAAGGTCGACATGTCCGACGACGAGGAGATCTCCCGCAACACGCGGCGCCGGCCGTTTGTCGACGGTCGCAGCACCAAGCGCGGGTTCGGCGGCAGCGACGTCGCTCCCGAGGACCGGATCGGCGCCGACGCGACCGACACCGGCGAGGACTCCGGGGACGACGGCGACTCCGACGACGCCGGGGACAATGGCGACTCCGGCGACGATGGCGAGAAGGGCAAGGGGAAGGGGAAGGGCAAGGGCAAGGGCAAGGGCAAGGGCAAGAAGGAGCCGATCGAGGCCAAGGGCGGCGACGACGAGGGTAGCGACGACGACGAGCCCACGGATGCCGAAGAGGAAGAGGCCTCGGATGATCGGATCGTCGCGCGCGTCTCCAAGAAGACCCAGACCTACGACGAGCCTGACGACGAGAGCGAGAAGACGTTCAAGGCGAGCCCCGACGACGCGCTGTTCGTCCTCGAGAAGAAGGGCAAGTGGACGCTCGTCGAGACCGAGGAAGGCGACATCGGGTACGTCCAGACCTCGAAGCTCGAGATCGTCGGTGGCGATGACGACGAGGGCGGCGACCGGAAGCGCATCATCGACATCCGTGGCCGCCTCGGCGTGACGC
>JACCQV010001065.1 GCA_013813945.1 Deltaproteobacteria bacterium
CGACTACACGCGCATCCTGCCGTCCTGGCTCGACCAGCCGGGCGTCCTGGCGTGGATCGACCATGATCTGCAGGGCCGAGGTCGCGGGTTCGCGATGCTTGGCTTCTACATGGAGGACCCCACGGGCACGGCCACGGGTCCGTCCCAGGTCGTCGCCGATCTGCTCGCCCTGGCGGTCCTGCCCTCGCAGCAGCGCCGGGGCATCGGCAACAAGCTGCTCTACCATGTCATCGAGGTCGCGGAGCGCGTGGCCCCATCGAGCCGGATCCAGACCCTGCGGCTGACGGTCGCCGAAACGAACACCGGCGCGCAGCGGATGTACGCGCGCGCCGGCTTCAAGATGGTCGAAGGCTCTGCGACCTATGATCGCGGCCAGCGCGCCTTACGGATGGCGCGCCCGCTCGAGCCGCAGCGCGTGCCTTAGAAGATCACGCTGCCGCAGGGGAACGTCGCCTGCACCACGGGGTTGGCCGAGGCCTTCAAGGTGTTACAGGCTGCGCCCTGAACGCGGATGACGTTGCCGCCGACCAGGACCCAGTCGGTGCCGTACGTCAGCGTGACACCGTTGATGGTCAGGGTGCCGTTCATTGCCTGCGTGGCGTCGATGCTCGACGTCAGCGAGAGGTCACACGAGATGACGCCGTTGATGATCGTCTGGAATGCCGCCTGGAGCCCAGCCGCATTCGTCACGGGGTAGTACGTGACATTCGACGTCGAGCCCTGGCCAGCGTTCGCGACATCCTGGAAGTGAGTGCTAGTTCCGGTGTTGATCGCGAGGACGTAGACCGGAATCCCGGCTGCGTGAGCAGCGGCTGCAGCGGCGACCGTCTGGGACTCGCCACCATTTGCTCCTGGGCCGGTGCCACAGCTGTTCGGCACACCGTCGGTCGCGAGCACGATGACCGGGGGGGAGCCAGCGGGTGCCGGCTGCGCCGCGAATGCGGCGACCATCGCGTTGATGGCTGCGTGCGTCGGCGTGTTGAAGCTGTTTCCGGGGACACCGGCCGCAAGCTGCGCGGAGATGGCGCCGGCGTTGTTGAGTGCGCGAGGCGTGGTCTTCAGCGACAGCGAGCTGTTGTTGTCGTTGCTCGTGCACGTGTACTGGTTGTGGCCGAAGTACGCCTTCGCCTGGAGCTGAGTGACGACGCCATTGGTGCCGATCAAGGCATCTTGCATGGCTGCATAGCGCGTCACACTGCCGAGGTTGTTGGTGAACATCGAGCCCGACTGATCGAGCACGAGTCCGATCGAGGGAGTCGTTGGCATCGGCGTGAAGTTCACGGCCGGGCACGCGGCATCGGGACCCGGAGGCTCGCCGCTACCACTGCCGTCATCGACGCAGTAGCCGTCGGTCGTGCACATGTACCCTGCGCCGCACTGGCCGCCGCCAACCGTGCACTGTGCATCGCACAGGCCGTCGGGGCTGCAATGGAAGCCGGAGGGGCACGTCGTCGCTGCGCCCGGGCTCGGATTGCAGGTGGTCATGCACTCGGCGGGAGCCGGAACCTCGGAGCAGACGCTACCGAACTCCTTCGGTCCACACCCGAGGGCGAGGGCACCGGAGAGACACACGGCAACGAGAGATAGGCGGTTCATCGAAGGCTCCTTGGAAGTGGTTGACCTGACAGCAAGGCTCGCGCCGAGAATACGGAGCCCCAGGATCAACCAATCCAGGGTATTACAGATGGGGTCTGCCGTCCCTAGCGGGGAGCGTGGCCCCAGATCGCTGTGTAAAGTCCCGCACATGCCGTGCACCCGTTCAGGTGATCCGCAGCACGATCGACCGATCTGACGGAGATCAGGGTCCGCGGGTCTCGGGCAGATCGGCCGGCGGCGTGTGGGTCGGCGGCGTCTGGTCGCGACGCAACGAGAGCACGTAGAGCAGCACCATCACGCTGGCCACGAAGATCAGGCCGGGCAGCTTGAAGGTCTCGTACTCCGCCCCGAACGGAGCCATCGCGTAGGCGCTCTCCTTGATCGCGACGGGAACGGCGATGCCGATACCCATCAGCGACTCGCCGGTGATGAAGCCGGCCGCGACCAGGAACCCGTTGCGCTCGACCTGACTGCGGCGCGCGGGCGAAGCGTTGGTCTTGTCGAGCGTGCGGTTGACGAGCCACGCCATCACGCCGCCGAGGAAGATCGGTACGTTGAGGTCGAACGGCAGGTAGACGCCGACGGCGAACGCCATCACCGGGATCCGGAACGACGCCTTGGTCTTCTCGAGCATGACGTCGATCGTGATCACGACCGCCGCGATCGCCGCACCGATACCGATGATGGTCCACGGCAGGCCGCCAGCGAACACGCCCTTCGACACGGTCGCCATCAGGTTTGCCTGCGGCACCGGCAGTGCCTTGCTGCCGATCGTGTACGCGTCGTGAAGCAGGTTGAGGACCGGACCGACGGTGAACGCCGCGACGATGACGCCGAGGATCTGCATCGTCTGCTGCTTCCACGGGGTCGAGCCGACGAGCTGGCCGCACTTGAGGTCCTGCAGGTTGTCGCCTCCGATCGCGGCGGCGCAGCACACGACCGCGCCGATCAGGACCGCGGCGACCGGTCCGGCCTTGCCACCGATGCCCATCGCGAGCAGGAGGAGCGACGCGACGAGGATCGTGGAGATCGTGATTCCCGAGATCGGGTTGTTCGACGACCCGACGAGGCCGGCCATGTACGCCGATACGGCGGAGAACAGGAAGCCGGCGATCACCATCAGCACGGCCATCGCGGCGCTGATCCCGACGGAGCCGGTGAAGTGCCAGAACAGGAAGAACAGCGGGATCACCGAGAGCGCGATGAGGATCAAGATGATGTTCATCGGCATGTCGCGCTCGGTGCGCGGCACGGAGTCGGCGCCGCCTTCGCGCATGCGCTTGTACGCGGCGAGTCCGGCGGTCACGCCGCTGAACAGCGACGACCGCATCTTGAACAGCGACCACAGGCCACCGACGAGCATGCCGCCGACACCGAGGTAGCGCGTCACGCGACCATGGATCAGCCCGGCTGCGTCGAGCGGCGGAGCGCCGACGAGTGCCTGCGCGAGCGTTGCACCGGT
>JACCQV010001069.1 GCA_013813945.1 Deltaproteobacteria bacterium
CCGTCATGTTACGCGGGGTATAACCGGGCAGATGGAACGTCGTGTGGTCATCATCGAAGACGAGCCGGATGTCTCGCGGCTTCTGGAGTTCAACCTTCGTGGAGCGGGGTTCGAGGTCGTCACCGCGGCAACCGGAGGCGCGGGACTTCTGCTGGTGGACTCCACCCAGCCCGATGTGGTGGTCCTCGACCTGATGCTCCCCGATACGTCCGGCTACGACGTCTGCAAGCAGATCCGGTCGGAGCCCAAGACGGCGGAGATCGGCGTGTTGATGCTGACCGCGAAGGGTGAGGCAGAGGACCGCATCCTCGGCCTCGAGGTAGGCGCCGACGACTACGTGGTCAAGCCGTTCGTCGTTCGCGAGGTCGTCCTGCGCGTCACCGCTCTGGCGAACCGGCTGGCGGAGCGCCGCGCGCGGCCGGCGGCAGGTGATCCCAGTGGCGTTCTGCGAGTCGGTCCGATCGAGCTCGATCCGGTGACCCATGACGTCCGGATCAGCGGGGCTCCGACCCAGCTGCGGCCCCTCGAGTACAAGCTGCTCCAGCTCCTCGTCTCCGATCCAGGTCGGGTGTTCTCGCGCGAGGAGCTTCTCGAGCAAGTCTGGGAGATGCGCGGCGACATCAACACGCGCACCGTCGATGTCCACGTGCGCCGGCTGCGTGTCAGCCTCGGCCCCGCGGCGGATGTCATCGAGACCGTGCACGGCTTCGGCTACCGAGCGAAGCGCGACGCTACCTAGGTGATAGGCTCGTCGCTGCTTGCGTAACTCGCTCCGCAACCGGCTGGTGATCACGTTCCTGATCCTCGTCGTTGTGGTGGGAGCCGGAACGCTGTTCGCGATCGAGCGAACGCTCGCCGCTGACCTCGTCAAGTCACTCGACAGCCGGTTGTTCAAGCAGGGCAGTGCGGTGGCCGATTACCTCACCGTCACGGGCCATCCCGATCGGCTCGCGCCTGGCCTCGGCGCGGTCACGGGTACCCGGATCACGATCATCGGTGCGGACGGGTTGATCGAGGGTGACTCGGTCGATCCCTCGATGGTCGGCAAGCCGATCGGCGAGGCCCCCGAGGTCGCGACGGCTCGCCTCGGCGACATCGGTCGCGCGATCCGTCAGCTGAGCACCACCGAGGGACCGCAGTACCTCATCGCTGTCCCGGCGGACCTCGACCGCGTGATCCGGCTCGCGGTGCCGCTCGAGGACGTCGTCGAGACCCGTGCACGGATGCGCTACCGGCTGCTCGTCGGCTCCGCGTTCGGTCTCCTCGGATGTCTGCTGCTGTCGTGGATCTTCATCCGCGCGGTGACCAAGCCGCTGCAGTCGATGACGCGCACGGCAGAGAAGCTCGCGCAGGGCGACTACGACGTTCCGCCTCCGACGGATGCCGGCGGCGAGCTCGGCGTGCTTGCGCGCGCGATGATGCACATGGCGGGCGAGGTCAAGACGCGGATCGGCGAGCTGACGCAGCAACGCGACTTGATGTCGGTCGTGATCGGCGGCCTCGTCGAAGGCGTGGTCGTCGTCGAGCGAAGCGGCAAGGTCGTGCTCGTCAATGACGCGGCGAAGCCGCTGGTCGGCGAGGGTGACGAGGAGCTGCCCACGCCGTTGCGACCGTTGATCAAGCGGGCGCTCGCCGGCGAACAGGCCGATGCCGAGCTCGCGCTGCGTGGCCGTGAGGTTCGCGCGAGTGCGCGGCCGCTCGGCGACCCTGGCGCCATTGTCGTGCTCTACGACGTCACGCGGATGCGCGCACTCGAAGCGGTCCGGCGCGAGTTCCTCTCGAACGCCGCACACGAGCTGCGGACGCCTGTCACCTCGATCTCCGGCTACGCCGAGACGCTGCTCGGTGGCGGTGTGGACGCCGCGACATCGAAGGAGTTCCTGACGACGATCCATCGCAACGCGAACCGGATCGCTTCGCTGGTCTCCGACCTCCTCGTACTCGACACACTCGGCGGCAGGCCGTCGATCGTCGGCGATCGAACGTCGGTCGCACTCGCGCAGGTCGTCCAGGATGCGGCGCGGACGACCAAAGGCGTTTCTCCCGACGCGCAGATCGAGATCGACGTCCCTGCCGAGATCGCGGTGCTCGGCACGCGCGAGGGTCTCGACCACGTCGTTCAGAACCTGATCGACAACGCCGTCAAGTACGGCGCCGGCACGCCGGTGACGGTCCACGCCGAGCGCGCCGGCCAGGTCGTGACGCTCACGGTGTCCGATCGAGGCCCGGGCATCCCGAAGGGCTACGAAGATCGCGTGTTCGAGCGGTTCTACCGGATCGACGCCGGGCGCAGTCGCGCCGTGGGAGGCTCGGGGCTCGGCCTCGCGATCGTGAAGAGTCAGATCGAAGCCATGGGCGGGCGGGTCTGGGTCGAAGCAAATAGCCCGGGTGCACGCTTCGTGGTCGAGCTCGATGTGCCGTCTCTGACTCGACGCGCCTCGTCGGCGGGTTGAAGCTAGACGAATCGGAGCGATGCGGTGCGGAGCCAGGGGCGGGCAGGTCGGGGCGGAACCGAACATCCGCGGGGAATTCGTTGTGGTCGACGTCTCCCGCTGAAGGCATCGGTCATGGACGCCCGATGCTCTGGTAGGCGGTCATGGGACTCCCTCCGATTCGCTCGTGCGATACGGCCCGCGCCGGCACAGATACACTTCGTCTTCCGCGTGCCTGCGCGAGGTAGCGCGCCCGGATCCGGTACTGGAGGTTCGCGTGCATCATGACCTCGGGTATCCTTCGAGGGTGGTGGCCCGATGCGCTGCTGTGTGGGCGTCGGCGCGCGTCACGTTGAGCCTGAAGCGGTTCTTCGCGGCTATGCCCATGACGTGCTGCCGCCCCGGTAGATCATGTCGAGCACGATCGCGACGTCGATGAGACGCTCCGCCTCTGCATCGAACCGCGGGCTGCGAGCAAGCCGCTTGGCCCATTCGACGGCTGCACGGCCGCCCCACTGGTCAGGTGGATCTGACAGTCGTTCGGTGCGCGTTCCGACGTAGCGTTCGCCGACGAAGTCGTAGAACGAGCCACCGACGTTCTTCATCGAGAGCCCGCCTTCGGTTCCGTAGAAGGTCGCTTCGATGATCGCATCGCGGCCGGCGGACACGCGCCATGAGCAGGTGAGCCGGACCGCAATGTCGCCCGCGAGGCGGAGCTGGACCGAAGCGAAATCCTCGACGCCGTCGCCGCTGAGAGGTGAGCCCTTGACGAACAGCTGGCTATCCACGTGCTCGACGGCCGGGAACTGGAGCAGCCACATCGCGAGGTCGACGAGGTGAACACCCAGATCGATCACGCAGCCGCCACCGGCCGACGCCTTGTCGTAGAACCACGCTGCCTCGGGCCCGTAACTGTTATGGAACACCAGATCGGCCGCGAACACGCGACCGATGCCTCCGCGTCGGAGCACGGTCCGGATCTGTTCGACCGCGGCGGTGTGGCGATACGACAGGTCCACGCCGAGGAGGAGGTCGCGCTCGCGAGCAGCTGCCACCACGCGCTGCGTCTCGGTGGCATTGCGGCCGAGCGGCTTCTGGCAGAACACCGCGCGCCCACTCTCGAGCGCGGCCATGCAATGACCCACATGCAGCGCACTCGGCGTCGCGATCACCACGCCGTCGATGGGCAGCTCGAGCAGCTGACCGAGGTGTTCGCACGCCTTTGCTCCCGGAGCAATCGACAGGGCCGCGTCGCGGTTCGCCGCCACGAGGTCGCAGATCCCCACGATCTCGGCCCCGCTGTGTTCTGCGATCGCTTGCATCCGGTGACGACCAATCCAGGCGACGCCGAGGAAGCCGAGGCGCGGAGGGGTCACGGGGTCACCTGAGGTAGCATCGCGTCGCGTGCGCGGACGGCGAAGCCTCTTGCGAGTCGAGTCATCAAGTGCGCCGACATGCATCGAGTGTTCCGATGGTGGCAGGGCGTTCATTGCTCGATCAGACGTATGCAGAACGATTCGATTGTGGGGATGACGCTCGTCGTCATCGGGGCGCACGCGGCTAGGACGCGAGGATCGCCGCGAGGCGGCCGGCGTAGCGGTCGACGATCGCGCGCAAGCGATGGGCCTCACCGCGATCGGCGGAGTTGATCGCGAGTGAGTGTCGCCCGAGCTGGAACGCGAGGTAGCACGGCTGCATCAGCTGCAGCAGCTCCGGATCGTGTTGCCGGCCGGAGTGCAGGTGCGTGATACCTCCCAGGCGGCGCACCTCGCCGGGAGCCATCTCGAGCTCGGTGGCGGCACCTGCGAGGTCCCACGTGACGTCCTGGCAGCCGACGAGGTCGTGAGAGATGTGATGATCGAGGGCGTCCGTCTTGAGCAGCGAACCATCGCGGCGGACGAGCCACTCCCAGGAGTGCATGCGCCCGTCGATCTGGATCGGCTCGACCGAGCGCTCCAGATGGGGAAGCCGCTTGGTGAAGCGATCAAGTAGTGCGCTGCTCGGACTGCCGAGTGCTAACCGGGTGTTGTGACGAGCCATCTCGAGGAGATCCGCGAGCGAGGCGCCCCGGTGTTCGGCAGGAAGGTGCCGCGCCCTCGCACCCAGATAGCCTCCGACATGATCGATCAGGCGCTCGCGGTCGTAGAGGCGCAGATCGAGCGGAACGGCATCATCGTGCCAGCGTTCGATCAGGAACCCATGACAGAGCCCGGCGATCTGCGGCGTGATCCCGATCGCATGGAGGGCCTTCCCGCGATGCAGTGCACCAGCACCGGCCCGCCCAAGGCCGACGAACTTCGCGAGCCAGGCGGCATTGGACGTGCGCGCAAGGAATTTCCGCCGCTCCTGGAAGG
>JACCQV010001083.1 GCA_013813945.1 Deltaproteobacteria bacterium
GTCTCGATGCTGACGAAGATGATCGCATGAGCCGCCTACGCCGACGCCTACGCTTACGCCAACGCCGGATCAACACAGCCGAACTCTGGGGTTAGGAAGGCCTGGAGCCGCGCGGGCGGGTCCGCGACCTCAAGCCCCGATGCACCGTTGTACGCGCACGAGTGGGCGAGCGCGATCGTCCCGGTTCCGCCGCCGGGCGGCGTCCGCAGCTCGACCTGATACGGGGTCGGAGCTCCCATGATGCCCGCGACGACGACCTTGCGGGTGTCGCCCTTGAGCGCGTTCAAGAACGTCCGGTAGGGCGTGACGTCATTGATGTACGCCGACGTCGGGTTGCTCGCGCAATCACTCTTGGTACCGATCTGGTTCATCGCATCCGGGGTCGTTCCACCGATCGCGCACGTCACGCCGAACCGCGAGCAGCGGAACGACTGCAGTGGACCAAGCGCCGCCGATTCAGGACCCATCATGGCGTGGGTCCGCATCGAGCAGTCATCCTCGTCGGCGAGGAACACCACACCGAGGACCGCGTCGGGGCGGAGGAAGCCCGCATTCGCGGGGTTGTTGTCGAGTGCCTTGCGCATCGCCGCGAGAGGCTGCTCGAAGCCGCAGCCACCGGCACCGACGCGCGCCATCGTGCCGAACACGGTGGCGAGCGAGCCGGTGTAGTTCGTGAGACGAGTGCCGTTGGTCTGCGCAATGTCGACGAGGTATGAGCCGCTCACCGGCGCGCCATTGGTCTGCAGCGCTCCGTTGTCGCCGAGCATGGCGCAGCCGCCGTTGCCGACCTGGCCGATCGGGTCCCCGAACGTCGCGTCCTCGCTGCCCTTCACCCCCATGTCCGTCGTCACCACCCCGAGGTGGAGGTTCGGCAGGCCCCCGGGCACCGACTGGAGCACGCTGATGAAGTTCGGGAAGTTGTTCGCGAGGTTCGTCTGCTTGTCGGTCATCGACGGCGAGTCATCGATCACGAACAGCAGATCGAGGTTGCGGTTCGGTGTCGCCGGAACCTCGGCGACGACGGCACGCGGGTCGGGAGGTGGCGCATCGATCGCGGCATCGATGATCGACGCATCGAACGGAGCTGCGTCGAACGCCACCCCATCATCGCCGCACGCCGCGCACACCAGGCAGATCACGACGCTGAACCGGATCGACATCTGGCGAGCGTACCCCCTTCTGCAAACTGCTTGTGTGATCGATCCCGCCGAGTCGTTCGGCCGTACCATGGGCTGCGATGAGCCAAGTGCCACCCGGTTCGACAGGAGCGCCGTTCGTGGGCGAGGCACTGAAGTTCCTGAAGGACCCGTTCGAGTTCACGCTGTCGCGGACCCGGCAGCACGGCAATGTCTGGAAAACGAAGATCCTGGGCGACACGGTGGTGTTCTTCGCGGGACCGAAGGCCTTCTCGTTCTTCATGAACCCGGAGCACTTCACGCGGCAGTCGGGGTCGCCGAAGTTCCTCCAGGATCTGCTGCATCGCGACGCGGTCCCGTTCCTCGACGGGGATCGGCACAAGAAGCGCAAGCGGTTGCTGCTCGCGGCCTTCACGGATCAGGCGCTCGAGAGCTACCTCCCGAACATCTTCAAGATTTTCGATCGGTTCGTCTCGAAGTGGGTCGCACAAGGCGAGACCTCCCTCGCCGCGGATCTGTCCCAGCTCGGCTTCGACGTCGCGGACATGATGTTCGCCGCCAGTGATCCCGAGAAGAGCAATGTCGAGAGCGCGAATGACTTCGCGGCGATGATCAAAGGGACGTTCGCTCCGCCGATCAACTTGCCGTTCACGTCCTACGGCAAGGCCATCCGCGCGCGCGATCGGTTGCGCCGCTACCTCCAGAAGCAGGTTGCCGCGAACGACGGGGCCGGCACCGCGCTCGGCGTGCTCAAGGACGCGCGTGGGCCAGACGGCGAGCAGCTCTCCGCGACCGAGCTCGAGATCGAGCTCCTCCACTTCTTCTTCGCAGCGCACGGTGGCCTGACCGCCGCGATCGCCTGGCTGCTCGTCGTGCTCGGTGAACACCCCGAGCTCGCGAAGCGCATCCGAGCGGAGGCAGATGCCAAGCTCGATGGTGGTCTCCCCACGCTCACGCGCGTGCGCTCGCTCGAGCAAGCTCGCGCGGTATCGCGAGAGGTGTTGCGGTCGTATCCGATCGCGCCGGTCACGTTCCTCGGGGTCGCGAAGAAGGATCTCGAGCTCGACGGCTTCGCGATTCCCGCGGGTTGGAAGGGCGCCGGTGCGATCTGGGCCACGCTCCAGGACGGCGCGACCTTCGCGGATCCAACGAAGTTCGTGGAGGACCGGCTCGCGGACCCAGCG
>JACCQV010001113.1 GCA_013813945.1 Deltaproteobacteria bacterium
GGCCACGTGGTCGAAGCAGCGATCCAGGGACTCGGGGCGATGCCCGTGGGGAGTCGGGCCGATGTCCCCGCCGCGCCGCCGTTCGCCAAGGGCCCGCTGCTCCGCCACGTCCCGAACCCCGGCTCGCAGACGGCCGTGACGGTGCTGTTCCGCGCTGTACCCGAGCAGGATCCGGCGTACATCGCGCTGTCCGCTCTGGCGCGCGTTCTCGACGACGGCATGTCGACACGCCTGCACTACACGCTCGCGGATCAGAAGGCTCTCGCCTACTCGATCCAGGCCGGCATCGAGCCTCTCGCCGACACCTCGCTGTTCGAGATCAGCGGAGCCACCGCGAACACCAAGGTTCCGTCTCTCGTGAAGGAGCTGCTCGTGTTGCTCGACGGGCTGCGCGCCGGTCAGATCACCGAGGACGAGCTCGCGAAGGTGCGCGCTCGCTATCGCTACGAGACCCTGTCCGCGATCGACGATGCGTCGACGATGGCGCTGCTGCTCGGCGGCACCGCCCTCTACGTGCCGCCCGTCTCGCTGTCGCAGCGACTCGCTCAGATGTCCGCGATCACGGTCGACGATGTGGTCCGGATCGCAGGCGAGGTGCTGGCGCCGGACCACCTCGTGCTCGCGGCGGTCGGAACGCTGTCGCGCGCGCGGCTCGGCGAGCTGCGCCAGACCGTCACCGACTGGCGCTGATCTCGAGGTCGGCCTTGCGTTCTCCTTATTGTAAGGTTAACACTAAGACATGGACCTCGCGCGCTATCGCAACATCGCCGTCCTCACGGGCGCAGGCATCTCCCACAGCGCGGGACTGCCGACCTACCGGGGTGCCGGTGGGCTGTGGACGGATCCACGGCTCGCGAAGCTGTCCGACGTCAACGCGCTCGTCGAGGATCGGGCTGCCGTGTGCGACCTGTTCTGGTCGTTTCGCCGCGCGATCGAGAAGGTCGATCCAACGCCCGCGCATCGCGCGCTCGCCGCGTTCGAGGACCAGCTGCCGCGCGGCACGAAGTTCCAGATCATCACGCAGAACGTCGACGGTCTTCACCAGCGCTCCGGCTCGAAGAACGTCTGCGAGTTCCACGGCAGCTTGTGCCGCTGGCGGTGTGACGAATGCACGACCGAGCTCGAGCCGCCGGATGGCGATGCGCCCGTTCACTGCGGACACCGGATGCGTCCGTCGGTGGTCCTGTTCGGCGAGATGATTCCGACCGACGCAGATCGCGCCGTGAAGCAGGCGCTGCGTGACTGTGATCTGTTCGTTGCGATCGGGACGTCTGGCACCGTCGAGCCGGCGTCGAGCCTGGTCCGCTGGGCCGAGCTCAATGGTGCTCGCCGCATGCTGCTCAACCTCGAGATCTTCGACGGCGCGCGCGCACTGTTCACGGAGTGCCACGCCGGCGCGGCCGACGACCTCGTGCCGCAGTGGTTTGGTCAGCGAGACGCCAGGTCGCCAGCAGTCAGTTAGCGACGATGAGGCGATTTGGCCGCGGAGATCCCGCTGTCGCACCTGGGTCGTGAAACCGTCGCCGGATGAAGCGCACCTCGCTCGTTGTCGCCGCATGGTTGGTTTGGTCGTTGGGTTGGACGTCCGCCGCGGCCGCGCAGTCGGAGCCCGAGCCAGCCCCGCCTCCCGAGGAGGCCACTGCGCCCGCGGCCGTGGCTCCTGTCCCGCCGCCCGTGCAGCCCGCAGTCGAGCCGTCGAGTCCACCGAAGAAGCTGCCGAAGTTCACCGTGATGTGGGCGCCGCTCCGCGCGGTCATTCCGCTCGTCGAATTCACCTTCGAGTATCGCGTCATGCCCAAGCTCGGCGTCTCGCTGACGCTCGGTGCGGGCACGCGGACCATCGAGGACCAAGCCGGCACGGAGTACTCCGGCACGGAGATCGATGTCGGCGGGCAGGTTCGCTACTACCTGCTCGGTAACTTCCGCCACGGCATGCAGCTCGGCGCCGAGGTCCTCGAGGAGTACGTCAACTTCGAGGACCTACCGGCCGGGGTCGGTGCCGCCGCCGGTGGGTTCACCGTCGGACCGTTCATCGGCTACAAGTTCGCGACCGGCGTCGGGTTCACGTTCGAGGCGCAGGCCGGCGTGCGCTACGTCGTCGTCGAGCCCGAGGCGCAGGGCGGCGTGGGGAGTCCGGGGTTCACCACCGAGGACAAGGTGCTGCCGCTCGTGCACCTCAACGTCGGCTGGTCGTTCTAGCTAGAAAATGCGGCGCAGCCAGCGTCGCCACGGCGGCTCGCGAAGCCGCGCGAGCGGCAGCGGTGCCGCCGATTCGCCGCGGGCCTCGGCGATGATCTCCGTCGAGAGCTGCACGCAGACGTTGCAGATGTGATGGTCGGAGACGTCCGAGCCGATCAAGCTCTGGATGTCGGGCCGGGCCTTGCGGCAGAACGAGCAGATCGCCGCGAGCTCGATCGCGTCCTCGTTGTCGAACATGATCCGCTGGCTCGCATGCACGCACTCGTTGCAGATGCTGACTGCGGGGCCGAGCACGAGGCGCTGAAGGTTCGCGAGCCGCTTCGCGCAGAACGAGCATGCTTGCTCGTGGGCTGCGCGGTCATCGCTCATGCGCTGTGAGGGCGCGCCGGTCCGCGGCCACGACCGCCGCCGCCGCCACCGCCACCGCCGCGACGACCACCGCCACCACCACCACGTCCGCGATCACCGCGGCCTCGACCCGGAGGCGGACGACCTTCGCGATCGCTGTTGCGCTCCTTCTCGCGCGCGGAGAGGCGCGGGGGATTCGCGGAGTGCGGGACCTTCGACTCGTACGGATGTCCCTCGACGACCGGGATCTCCTGGCGCGTCAGCTTCTCGATCGCGCGGAGGTCGCCACGCTCGTCGACCTCGCAGAACGTGATCGCCATGCCGGAGGCTCCGGCGCGCGCGGTGCGGCCGATCCGGTGGACGTAGGTCTCCGGGACCTCGGGCACGTCGAAGTTGACGACGTGCGTGACGGAGTCGACGTCGATCCCGCGCGCCGCGATGTCGGTGGCGACGAGAACGCGAACGCGACCCGACTTGAAGCCGGCGAGTGCGCGCTCACGTGCGCCCTGGCTCTTGTTGCCGTGGATCGCCTCGGCCTCGATCTGCACCTTGACCAGGTGATCGGCGATCCGATTCGCGCCGTGCTTGGTTCGCGAGAACACGAGCACCCGCTTCATCGCCTGGTCCTGCAGGATCTCCTGGAGAAGGGCGCGCTTGTCGGTCTTCTCGACGAAGAACACCTCCTGGTCGACCTTCTCGGCGGTGGTCGCGGGCGGCTTGACCGCAACGGTCTCGGGATTTTTCAGGAGCTGATCCGCGAGGTCTTGCGCCTCGCGCGGCATCGTTGCCGAGAAGAACAGCGTCTGGCGCACGTGCGGCAGCTTCGCGATGACCTTCTTGACGTCATGGATGAAGCCCATGTCGAGCATGCGGTCGGCCTCGTCGAGGACGAACACCTCGAGCGGGCGCAGATCCACGAGGCCCTGCCCCATCAGATCGAGGAGGCGCCCCGGCGTCGCGACCAGGATGTCCATCCCGGAGCGCAGCGCCTGCTTCTGGGCGTCCATGCCGACGCCGCCGAAGATCACCGTGTTGCGAAGCGTGAGGTTCTTGCCGTACGTCGTGAAGCTCTCTCCGATCTGCGAGGCGAGCTCGCGGGTCGGGGTCAGGACGAGGCAGCGGATCGGGCGCTGGCGGGCGGCTCCGTTCGCCTTCTCGGTCAGGCGCTGGAGGATCGGCAGGGCGAACGCGGCGGTCTTGCCCGTGCCGGTCTGGGCGAGGCCCAGGAGGTCGCGGCCGGCAAGCACGTGCGGAATGGCGCGGACCTGGATCGGCGTCGGCTCGGTGTAGCCCTCAGCAGCGACGGCTGACATCAGCGGCGGGATCAGACCCAGTTCAGAAAACAACATCGGGGCGACATACCACGGCCGCCGCCCGGGGGAACTACTTCAACTGCTTCTCGACAGTTGCCTTGACGGTGACGTCGAAGCCGCCCTCGCCGCCCGCCGGGCCCTGGGCCTTCAGATACTCGTCACGCTGCTTCGCGAGCTTGCCGATCTCCTCCTGGGCCTCCTTGCGGGCCGCCACGCGGCGATCGAGCTCGGCTTTCAGGGCGGGCTTGGCCATCCCGCGCATGTCGGTCGGCAACTGTCCGTCATTCACCGAGTCGACGCTCATCGTCCCCGTCGCGTAGCCACCCACGAGGTCGTCGTCGGCGCGCTTGTCGGCCTTGCCATAGTAGGCGGCGCGGTCTGCCTGCGCCGCGGCCGGGGAGGCAGCGACGGAGCCCATCTTCGCGGCATGGCGGCGGCGGACGCCCTCATCGCCCGCGATGATCGACGTGCTGTCGATCTTCGCCGACAGCTCGGCCATCTTCTGGTCATACGGCGTCGCGATCTGCTGGACGCCACCGTCCTGCTGGATCGACGAGAACTCGCCACCGCCGAGGCTCGCGATCTGCTTGAACGCGAGCGCGGTCTCCTGATCGTGACCGGCGCGGATCGTGTTGATGATGATCTGCTTCTCGCCCGCCTTGCGCGCGAGGACATCGAACGTGGGGACATCTCCGCGGCTCGCCGGAGGCGCGTCGCCGACGAGGAACACCAGCTTCTTCGCGCCCGTGCGCCACTTCATCTTGTGCAGCGTGACATCGAGCGCCGCATCGACGTTCTCGGGGACATCACCACCACCGTCTGCCTGGAAGCTGGAGAGCTCCGCAAAGACGGCATCGAGATCCGTGGTCAGTGCGAAGTCCTTGGTGATGTAGTCATCGCCGACGTCGCGATACGCGACCAGGCCGATCCGGAGGGTCGCGTTCGGGTCCGACTTGCGGATGTGATTCGCGATCGACCACACCGTGCGCTTCGCGCCATCGATCAGGCCGCCCATGGAGCCGGTCGTATCGACCGCGAACACGACGTCGATCTGCGTGCCCTGACTCCCCGGATCGACCACGTGTGGGCGCGGCATGGCCGGCTCGCTGCTGCCGCCGGCCCACGGCGAGAGGAGCGCGGCGAGGACGATGGTTCCGGTGGCGAGGGTCGGGATCCCGAAGGTGACCAGCTTCTGGCGGGTGATCATGGGTTAGTTCCACGCACCACCGAGCGATCCGATCTATGCCACAGTACCGGTAACTGGCTGATCTGTGGTCCCCAAGCTCGGCTCGGGGCCGGTGTCAGCCCGACCACGGACCGCCCGGCTCAGCGGAAACGCGAGTGCCGGCAACGCGAGGAGATCCGTGGGGTCACGAACGATCTGGACCCGTCCGGCCGACAGCTGAAGCAGACCGAGCACGTGCTCGCACACGACCGTCGCCGGCTCCCACAGCTTGATCGCGGCGAACCCGATGCCGGTGGCGATCACACAGGCGCTCAGCAGGCGATCGCGCGTGATCCGCACGAGCGGTGCGAGCAGCGCGGCGGCGAGCAGCGGGAAGAACACCATGCCCGCGATGTCGGACAGCTTGCCGGTCAGCCAGCTCGGATACGCATCCTTGAGGAGGTGATCGTTGATCACGAGCGCGGCGATCGCAGCAAGTGCGGTCGGGTGGAGCAAGCCACTCTCACGGCGCATCACGGCTCTCCGGTATGATCGCTTCGATCGAGATGCGCGCGTCGGCCGGTGGCTCGCACGGCTTCGTCAGGTCGGCGCAGGGTTGCTCGATCGTCGCAATCACGCTCCAGGTAAACGTCGTCACCGCCTGGACGATCCCGAAGTCGATGTGATGGGCGTAGCCGTATTCACTGACGGTCCCCGCGGGCCCGGTGCTCTCGACACGCAGCCGCACATGATGCGAGGCCTCGACCACGACCCGGTACGTGGTCCACGTGTTCGGCGGCATCACCGTGGGCTGCACCGTCGGTGACTTCCTTGCTTCGAGCGTCCACGTGCCCACGGGCGTGATCGCCTCGATGCGGACTTTCGCGTCCGCGGGAGGCTTGCACGTCTTGCAGGACCCGCCGGTGCATTTCTCGCTGATGAACACGCGGCCGATCACGGCGCCTGCAGGGATCAGGTAGCTCGCCTTGCCCGGCCAGGTCGGCACGCCGAGCGGCCGACGATTCTCGTAGTTGCTGCCGGAGTGCATCGAGACGTGCGGCTCGTGACTCGCCTCGACGACGTACATCCGTGCCTGGTCGAGCTCGTCGACGACCGGCGTCGCCTCCACCACCCACGCCTGGCGCGACGTGGCGATCGTCGCGAGTGCAGCGACGACGATCACGCCGCGCTCGAGCCACGCCCGCAGCTTCAGGGGGCTCCGCCGGTGCCCGCATCGGCCGGAGGCACCACGGGGGCCGACGGTGCGGCGACGACGACGACCGCCGAGCGCCGCACGTCGACGGGCCGGCACGCCTTGCCGCCGCAGACCCAGAACCGCATGCGGATCTTCAGCGCGTGTTCGCCGGCCTCGGTGGCGCGCACGGGCACCGCAAACCGCGGTGCATCGGCCTCGGGATCGACGGCCTCGCCGCGGCCGAGGCGGCGCTTGCGCAGCGTGATGCCGGCCGGCGCGATCAGATCGACGATGACCGCGGCGTCCTTGGAGACGGTGAGCCCGCGATCGACGGCGATCGAGATCGCGATCGCACCGCTGGCACCAGGCGCGACCTCGATACGCTCGGCGACCCGGACCTCCCAGCCCGGCTGTCGCTGCGCCTCCGCGCGCGCCGTCAGCGCAAGCGCTGCGCCGGTGAGGAGCGCCACGAGCCGAATCACAGGATCTGGGTAGCCAGCTCGGCGAGCGGCGAGCGCTCACCCTTCGTCAGGATCACGTGACCCGCGATCTGCTCGAGCTTGAACCGCTCGGCGACCGTGGTCAGACCGTTGTTCGACGAGTCGAGGTACGGGTGATCGATCTGATACGGGTCACCGGTCAGGATGATCTTCGTGCCCTCACCGGCGCGCGTCACGATCGTCTTGACCTCGTGCGGCGTCAGGTTCTGCGCCTCGTCGACGATCATGTAGACGTTCGGCAGCGAGCGACCGCGGATATAGGTCAGCGGCTCGATCTCGACGAAGCCGAGGTCGACGAGCTCCGCATAGCTGCGGCCCTCCTTCTTGTCGGACTTGTTGAGACCGAGGAGCAGCTCGAGGTTGTCGTAGATCGGCTGCATCCACGGGTTCAGCTTCTCCTCGATCGTGCCGGGGAGATAGCCGATGTCGCGGCCGAGCGGGAAGATCGGACGCGAGACCAGGAGCTTCGAGAACACCTGCTCCTCGGTCACCTTCTGGAGGCCCGCGGCGATCGCGAGCAGCGTCTTGCCGGTGCCGGCCTTGCCCACGAGGGTGACCAGCTTGACGTCGTCATTGAGCAGGAGATCGAGCGCGAAGTGCTGCTCCTTGTTGCGTGGCTTGATGCCCCACACGCCTTCGCGCAGCTTCTTGACCGGGACTGCCTTGCCGACAGTCTTGTCCCACTTGGTCAGCGCGCTCTTGCCGCTCTCGTCCTTGAGCGTCAGGTACTCGTTTGCGTGCAGGCCCGGTGCGTCGACGAGGACGTTGCCGTCCGCATAGAACTTGTCGATCGTGCCCGGTGGCACGAGCAGCTCGCGGTTGCCCGAATAGAGCTCGTCGATCTGGATCCGCTCGGGCTCGAAGTCGACCGAGGCGAGTCCCAGTGCGTCACCACGGACGCGCATGTTGACGTCCTTGGTGACGAGGACGGTCGGCGTCTTGGTGTCGCCATCGCGGACCTCGATCGCCATCTCGATGATCCGTTGATCCATCGTGCGCGAATCGGAGCCCGGATTCTTCGGTGGGTTCTTCGACAGTGCGACGCGAACGGTGCCGCCGTTCTCCATCTTCTGCGGATGCGAGAGCCCACCTTCGTTGCGGAACTGGTCCAGCTCGCGAGCGATCTGGCGCGCGTTGCGGCCCAGCTCGGACTGATCTTTCTTGAACGTGTCGACTTCCTCGAGCACGTAGATCGGGATGATCACGTTGTTATCGCCGAACGCGTAGATCGCGCGTGCGTCGTGGAGGAGGACGTTGGTGTCCAGAACGTAATTTTTGGCCGCCACTACCTACGACAATCCGACCCCTTACCGTCGGTGTCAAACCACGCGGGCAGGTAACGACCTCAGAATCGGCCGGAGAGCGTCACACCCGCGGTGGTCGCGCTCGCCATCGGCGCCACCGTGAGGGTCTCACGCGGCGCCGTGACGTAGACGATGATCCCCGTGGTGACGAGGGCAGCGCCGACAACCGCGAGCCCCGTTCCGATGTCCGCGCGGCTGCGGGCATCCTCGATGTCCTGGGCGGCTTCGGCGGTGCACACGAGCTTGCCTGCCTCGCGCATGCAGCTCGCAGACTCCGCGGCGGTGTCGTAGCTCGAGTTGGCCTGGAGCCCGACGATGGCACTGAGGCCGAGGGCCGCGGCGCCTCCGATCCCGAGGCCGAGGCCCAGATAGACGCGCTTCCGGTTGCGTTCACCGCGGACAAAAGCGAGCGGACGCGGTGGTGGCTCGATGACGGCGGCCGCCGTGAACGCGGGAACCTCGATGATCACCGTCGCGCCGGCGAGCACGCGCGCGGACGCGGTGAACGGATCGAGGCCTGGAACGCGCGCGGTGATCGCAACGTCGCCGGGTTCGAACCGCTCGATGATCTCACCCTGCGGGGGCACGCTCTGCCGTCCGATCTCGACCACCAGGCCCGTCGCGGTGGGCTCGGCGAGCTTGACGATGATCGTGCCGAGCTTCGGCAGCACCGCCGATGCCCGCTCGCGTGCGAACTTCGCCCGCGCATCCTGGTCGCGCTCGAACAGGCGCGCGGCCTCGTCGTACATCTGAAACGCCTTGCGCAGCTGCCCCATCTGCTCGAGACAGTCGCCGTAGTTGAGCGACGTGCCCGGTGCGCGGTCGATCTCGAGGCTCTGCTTGAACTTCTCGCAGGCTGCGTCGTACTTGCCCTGCTTCGCGAGCTCGCGACCTTCCTCGAACAGCCGCGTGCCTTCGGGGACCGTGGGCTGCGCCACCGCGACAACCGAGGTCAATAGCAGCACGAGCATCGCGACGCGCCCACCCATGCAACGAGGATCGGCCGACGCGCTGGACGCGTCAATCGACGCGTTCGGGATTCAAGCTCAGTGCTGGCACGCCATCGGATTGGTGAGGCAATCCTTGGCCGCGTCCGGCTTCCCTGGCTTCGGCTTCGGAGGCGCGAGATCGACACCGGCGTCCTTGCACTCGCTCTGCACGGCTGCCCGCTTGCTGGCAGCGACCCGCGCGAGCCACGCCCGCGCGCGCACCGCATCAGCCCGCTGGCATGCGGCGAGAACGCAGAGGTGGGCGCGATCGCCGACGCTCACGCGGCAAAGCGCGCTGACTTCATCGTACCGCGCCCCCCGGTAGGCCGTCGTGATCCTCTCGCCGTGCGTCGGTGCCGCCGGAGGCCGAGGGGGCGGCGGCAGATCCTTCGGTGCGATGGCGGGATCCTCGGGGGTGCTCGCGACCGGCGCCGGCGCAGCGACCTCCGGCTTCGACGTCGCCGTCGCGCTGCCCGCCGAGCCCGTCACGGCAGCGGCGGGTTGGTCGGACGATCTGGTCACGACGAGCACGGCGATGGTGCCGAACACCCCGAACAGTGCGGCCGCTCCGATCACCAGCACGAAGACCTTGTTCCGGGGCGGGGTCGGGGTTGGCAGGATCGGCATCGCGACCGCGACCGGTCCACGCCGGGCGGTCGCCGGGTTGACGCGCTGCAACGGGACCGTCGGTCGAACGTCGCCATCGGACGGGCGGACATCGATCATCTCCATCGCATCGAAGTCGGGCGCCGGCGGGCTGACGTTCGCGCTCGCCGACTGCGAGCCGACCGCGGCGAACTGCCTGCTGAGATCACGGACGCGGGCCAGGTCGAGCTCGATCGGATCCAGCGCGGCGAGCTCCGGCGCTACCGGCTCGTTCGTCACGGTCACGCCCTCGGGCGGAGCGTCGCGGATCTCGACCTCGTGCCAGGGCTCGGGGCGCTGGCCGAACAGCTCTCGCATGAACCGACCGAGCGCTGCCGACGACAGCTGCGCACCGACGCGCGACGCGAGCGCTTCGATGGCCTCGACGAGCTCGTCGCCGGACTGATAGCGCTCCTCCCGCCGCTTCGACAGGAGCCGGATCGACATCTCGTCGATCTCGCGCGGCAGATTCGTGCGCCACTGCGATGGGACCTGCGGCGGCTCGTTGACGATCGCGTTCATGTTCTCGAAGTCGCTCGCGCGTCGATACAGCCGCTCCGTGGTCAACATCTCCCAGAGCACGATGCCGAGTGCGAACAGATCACTGCGGCGGTCGACTGCGGCGCCACCGATCTGCTCGGGCGACAGGTAGCTGATCTTCCCCTTCACCGCGGCGCTCCGCGTCTCCTGCGCGCGGTTGTCTGCCTTGGCCACGCCGAAGTCGACGACCTTGACGCTGCCCTCGTAGCTGATCATCAAGTTCGACGGCGAGACATCGCGGTGGACGATGCCGAGCGGACGACCATCGAAGCCGATCCGATCGTGTGCATGGTGCAGGCCCGTCGCCGCGCCCGCGATCACGGTGAGGATGCACGACAGCGGAATCTCGCGGCGCAGTGATCGCGCGCGATGCAGGAGGTTGCGCACGGTCTCGCCGTGCACGTACTCCATCGTGAAGAAGTAGGAGTCACCGAGCTTCCCGATGTCGAACACCTGCGCGACGTTGGGGTGATTGAGCTGCGCAGCGTGTGTGTTGGTGATCGCCACGCTCACAGCTCAGGGCTGCGGGATCCCGAAGAAGCGGACGGGGGGCGGGACCAACCTCGAGGGGCTCGACAGCAAGGTGGACGTGCAGCCGCCCGGACAAGCGCCGCAGTGACCGCTAGATCCAATGCTGGTCAGTTAAAGTCGTTCGTGCACGTGCACGTGTCACGTGGCACGTCCACGTCCACGAACAGGCAACCGGGCCGCGACGCAGCCGATAGGTGCGGCATGCTCGACTACGAGAGGCTCGAC
>JACCQV010001115.1 GCA_013813945.1 Deltaproteobacteria bacterium
ATCTCGATCTCGATCAGCTCGAGGAGATCCTCGGCTTCTTCTTCGTCGCGCTCGGTGATCGCATTGCGCGTGACCCGGAACAGCGAGCACGCCTCGATCTCCATCCCAGGGAACAGGAGGTCGAGGTTGTTCGCGATGACATCAGCGAGATCGACGAACGTTCTCGACGTTCCGACCCGCACGAACCGTTGCGTGCCGCCGCTGACCGGCACCTTGACGCGCGCGAGCAGCGACTCGGTGTCGTTCTCGTAGCGCAACGAGACGAGCAGGTTGAGCGACATGTTCGAGACAAACGGAAACGGGTGCGCCGGATCCATCGCCTGGGGGGTGACGAGCGGGAAGATGTTGCGGACGTAGTACTCGCGCACCCAGGTCTGCTGATGCGGATCGAGCTCCTTGAACGGTGCGATCCAGACGCCGTTGGCGCGGAGCTCGGTGATCACCTTGTCGAGGATGTGGATCTTCTTCTTCTCGAGCGCCGTGATCAGCTCGAGGCAGTCGGCGATCTGCTGCTGCGGTGTGCGTCCGTCGGGCGTCGTCGTCGTGACGTGCGCGCCAACCTGCTGCTTGAGGCCGCCGATTCGCTTCTGGAAGAACTCGTCGAGATTCGAGCTCACGATCGCGATGAACTTCACGCGCTCGAGCAACGGCCCGCGATCGTCGTCGGCCTCGTGCAGGACGCGCCAGCAGAAGTTGAGGTACGTCAGCTCGCGGTTGAGGTACAGCTCATGCGCGCCGAGGTCGGTCGGCACGCTGTCGCCGAGACCGCTGGCCGGCGGAGTCCGCCCGGCGAGGTCGATCGCCCGGAGGGACGGCCGATCGCGCACCTCGAGGGCCTCGACCAGCGGCTCGAGCCGGTGGACGCCCGAGACCTCGGGGGCGATCGCGAGAGGACGCTCTGCGGACATGGCAGACCAAAGTATACCCGGTCGGTGACACGGCCGTGACGCTCTCCGTCATTGTGAGGCCGGGATTACCTAGGAATCACAGCGGCTTGTCGAAATCCGAAGTGGTCGGCCAGGCCGGCGGAACGCCCGTCTGGGGCGGCGGACCGATCTTGTCCACCGATCGGTCCTCGGAACCGCTGAACACGTTGAACCACCGCTTCGCGCCGGCCTGCTGGACCCAGACGAAGCCATCCTCGATCCCGGCGGTCTCGATCGGAGCGATCGCGAGCTCGCGCTTCCAGATGATCTTGCCGAGGTCGAGACCGATCGCGACGATCCGGTTCCAGCCCTGCCCCGACACCAGCTCGTACGAGCGAACATGATCGGTCAACGTCAGCGGGCCGGGTGCATCGCGCAGGACCGGCCCCTTGTCAGGCGTGAGGTGGATCCCGCCGAGCTTGGACGCATCGTGCATCGCGAGCGCAAACACCTCGGCGCGATTGTCCCGGATCACGCGGACGGAGAGCACCTTGTCAGACCACGCGATGCCCGGCACACCGGCACGACCCGCATACGGCGGCACCAGTGCCTGCCACTTCAGATCGCCATCGACGTGGAGCTCGATGAACGAGCGATCTCCACCGGCCTCACCGCGGACGAGGACCTTGGCCTTGGCGTCGAGCTGGATCTGGTCGAGCACGACGCCGGCCGTGGGCCGGTTCTTCAGCATGACCCAGAGGCCGAAGCCGGCGACCGCGGTACCGACCGCGACGATCAGAGGACCGAGCCAGCCGAATCGGATCCGACGAGCCATGGCGAGGAGCCTAGCGCTCGCCGACGGGCTTGCCACCCGGTGTGGGCTTGGAATGATCGAACGGCTTGGGTTTCTCGAGCCCCTCCTTCACGACCATGTCCTTGACCTGCGCGAGCACGCGACGACCGGTCGCGAAGAACACGGTGATCTTGCCCGGCTCGCTGATCTCGATGATGCCCTGGCCAAAGCTCGGATGATCGACGCGGTCACCGACGTCGAACTTCTCGCTCGCTCGGTACGGACGTGAGGGCTTCGAGAGATCCGCAGCCACCGCAGGCTTCTCGAACCGCTCGACGGGATCACGCGTCGGCCGCGGCACCTTGGCGGGACGGTTCGTCGCGGGGAGCTTCTTGACCGCCGGAGCACCGTGGGGCGACCTGTAGCGGTGATATCCACTGCACTGCTTGCACTGAACCTTGACGATCTTGTCGCCGTCCTTGGCGACCACGACGTGCCATACGTCCCCGCACTTCGAGCACAGCGACTCGACGTCAGCTCCAACTCCGGCGCTCATCTGCGGCGAGCATAGCAGCTTGTGGTATGCGACAAGCCATGAGTCAGGCGGCGGCTGACAGCTTCGTGCGGGAAGGTGACGAGCTCCTTCGCAACGATCGGTACGAAGAAGCCGTGGTTCGGTTCGAGAAAGCTACGCAAGCGTTTCCAGCGCATGCGCATGCATGGAAGGGATTGGGCCACTCGCTGTTGCGCCTCGGTCGCGCGCGCGAAGCCGCCGGTGCCTTCGATCGTGCGATCGGGATCACCCCGCAGAGCGCGACCGCGCTGTGGGGCGGTGCTGTCGCGCACGCCGAGGTCGGGAACCCGGTCGTCGCGCACAGCTATCTCAAGCGCACCCTGAGCCTGCAACCGACGTGGATCGAGATGGCGCTCGGTGTCCCGCAACTCGCAGTGTTCCTCCAGACGTCGACGCGAGCAGGCGAGAAGCTGCGCACGCACTTCGGTCCGTTCTCGACGCGCACGTATCGGCACACAGCCGATGAGGCCCGCATCATCGAGGTTGGTCGCATCGTCAACCAGCCGCAGTTCGGGCAGTGGTCGTTCGTCACGATCGGGCTCGCGAACCAGACCTGGCCGGAAACCGAGCGTCCGCGCATCGAGCTCGTGCTCGCGTCGACGATCGACTCGGAAGTTTGCGGGCAGATCCTCGCCAACCTGGCGTTTCATCTCGGCGAGACGCAGTTCTTCCCCGAGCCCGGGCTGATGGTTCGCGACGTCGTCGGCGCGCTCGGCGCGGGCGATCTCTCGAAGCGACTGCCACACGTCTACGTCTGCGTGCCGAGGCTGTGGGACCTGTCGCTACCGATCGATGAGGGCCCGCCCGCGGTGACGCTCGCGCAGGTCGTGCCCGTCAGCGAGAGCGAGTACGAGCTGTGGCGCGCCAGGCCCGCAGAGCTCGAGCTGTCCTTGCTCGCACACGGCGTCGATTTCGCGGATCTGCGCCGCACGGGAGCGTAGAATCAGCACCATGTGGAGCTGGGTCGTCATGCTGATCGCGCTCGCGGGCTGCGATCTCGTGCTCGGGCTCAATCGCACGTGTGACGAAGCGCGGTTCGGCAGCGAATGCTCGACGTGCGGTGCGGCCGGACAGGCCTGCTGTGCCGCAGGCACGACCACGTGTGGTGAGGGCCTCGTCTGCGGCGAGAGTACATGCACGGCGTGCGGTGGGGTCGGGCAGCCCTGCTGCGCCGGCGAAACCACGTGTGGCGACGGCCTGTTCTGCGGTGGCGGTACGTGCAGCGAGTGCGTGATCGACGTAGCGCCCGGTCGCCGACACATGTGCTCGTTGCGCTACGACGGCACGGTCTGGTGCTCCGGTCAGAACAATACGGCGCAGCTGGGCCGCGCACCGAGTGATGCTCGCAGCGCGACCCCGGCGCAGGTGATGGGTGCGGATGGCGCGGCATTCGGCGACGCGGTCTCGCTCGGATCCGGTCGTGACCATAGCTGCGCCGTCCGCCGCGACGGAACCGTCTGGTGCTGGGGACGACACTCAGAGGGACAGCTCGGCGACAACACGCCGCCGCGGGACTCGGAACCGGTCCCGGTGCAGGTCATCCAGGCCGATGGTCTGCCGCTGACCAACATCGTCTCGGTCAGCGCGGGCAACTGCCACACCTGCGCGATGGATGGCGCGGGCGGCGTCGCGTGCTGGGGCTGCAACTACGCGGGGCAGCTCGGCGATGGCGGAGTCGCGCCACGACCGTTCGCTGATCCCGTGCTGGACAGCACCGGGGTGCCGTTCACGGGCGTCGCCGAGCTTTCGGTCGCCCACCAGCATGCGTGCGCGCGGCGCAGCGACGCCACCGCTTGGTGCTGGGGTAACAACAAATACGGTCAGGTCGGCAACGGGATGTTGGGTGACGGAACGTATCAGCCATACCCGGCCATGGCGCTGGACGATGTCGAGAGCCTCGGAGCCGGCTCGTACTTCACGTGCGCGACTCGGCGTGACGGAACCGCCTGGTGCTGGGGGCGCGCGTTCGGCAATCGACTCGGCGATGGCAAAGACGACGTGCCTGAAGACAGGCCCCGTCCAGGCCGCGTGCTCGAAGACTTTGGCGGCGGGCCCTTCATGCATGCGTCCCGGATCTCGGTCGGTAGCGTCGGGTGCTTGGTCACGAACGACACGGGCGTGTGGTGCTGGGGCAATGATCAATACGGAACGACCGGTGGCTTCAACGGTTCGTCGGTACCTGCCCCGGTTATCGACCGCGAAGGAAATCAGCTCGCCGGCGTCGATCGTCTCGTCGGGCACAACGCGCACACGTGCGCGCACCAGACGACCGGCCGCTACGTGTGCTGGGGACGCAACAGCCACGGCGAGCTCGCGAACGGAACGACCGTCAACACGGGCCGTCCCTCCACGGTCGCTCTGACCTGTCCTTGAGCAGAGCGCGCGTCGAACCCTTGCTCGCACACGGCGTCGGGCTCGTGGATCTTCGCCGCCCGTGCGCGTAGCATCAGGA
>JACCQV010001135.1 GCA_013813945.1 Deltaproteobacteria bacterium
CACGAGCCAGTTCTTCAGCCCGGGGATCACCGAGGTCAAGGTCGCGATCTTCGACGACGCCGGCACGTCGGTGTGGGAGGGAACCGCGGGTGTCAACGAGGTGCGCATGATCGTGGGAAGCGACAAGCGCGTGACGCTGATCCCGGCGGGGATCTACGGCGGCACCGGTTCGCAGCGTGCGGCTGCATTCATCAACCTGACCGGTGATCCGGTCACGCTCGACCTCGTGGGCGCCAATGGCCTTGCGTCGCACCGTGGCATCTCCCCCGGACCGAGCTTCGATATCAAGAAGGCCGTCAAGCTCGACGCCCGGGAGTCGTCGTTCGACGTGACGGTCATGGTCAAGGGAGCCGAGCCGGTCGAGCTCAACTCGAAGGTGTCGCCGACGTACCAGTACGCCGTCTGGAAGACCGGACGCGGAGCGTACCGGCTCATCCAGCTCGGTAACCTTCCGGAACCGGGGTCGCTGAAGCTGAAGAAGACGAAGAAGAAGTGACCGCGGGCACGGACCTCGCAAGCTTCCGGGTCCGCTGCCACCGAAGCACGTTTTCAGCGACTCGGTCCGCTTCATGAATGGTCGCCTGGTACGATCACATCGTCGTGCCGGCGCGCGGATCCCGCAACGAGGTCGGTCTGCGTGACGCGCTGGCCACGTTCCCGCAGCCAACCGCCGAAAGGGAAACGGTGGAGCTCGACGCGAGTTCGAACGGCCGCCGCGAGGCGTAGCCCCTGGGTCTCCCTGGTCGCAACTCGATGATCTCCGATTAAACGTCATCGGCCTTACCGAGTAAACAGCCCCGTCAGATCCCGGCCTTCCTGCACGGAATCCCCGCGGCGCCGAAACCGCTGTTTAAATTCCTAGGCGCACGCGACGAGGATCTCGTCATCGCACGCCTGGCAACGCACGCGCGCGAAGCCGTGGGCGAGCATCCCGCAACGCGATACCCGGCGAGCTCGCGATCGACGTAGCGTGGCAGGCCGCATCCGTCAGCATCGCGGAGTGTGGCGATCAGGGTCTGCGCGTGGCGCGAGACCAGCTCGTGCAGCACCGTGTGCTCGGGTGCGCGTCTCCTGGTTGCTGTGCCCCAGCGCTTGTCCGGCCGCGCCGAACGTCGTCACTGGATAGCTGTAGCACACTGGTGCTACATTGAGCTAAGCTGCAGGAACCGTACATGTCCACCACCACGATTCGCCTGCCCAAAGACTTGAAAGCACGCGTCGCAAAAGCGGCCGAGCGCGCCCGCACCACATCGCACAGCTTCATTCTCGAAGCCATTGCCGAGAAGGCCGAGCAAGATGAGGGTCGCGCCGATTTCGAAGCCACCGCCGACCAGCGCTATGCCAAGATCGTGGCGTCGGGCAAAACCATCCCTTGGGCCGACATGCGCCGCTATCTGGAGGATCGGGCTGCTGGCAAAAAGGCCGCCAAGCCCGTCGCGAAGAAGCTGGCCCGCTGAGCGTGACCCGCATTGAATTCGCCCCCGAGATAACGCAAGACTTCGACAGAATCTTCGAGCACCTGACTGAGCATGAAGTCGAGGACGCCCCCTCGCGCATTCAAGACATCATCGCGGCCATCACCGTGCTGGAACGCAACCCACTGATCGGCAGACCCGCGCGAGGCGATAAACGCGAGTTGGTCATCGGCCAGCGAGCGCGTGGCTATGTTGCGCTGTACCGGTATGCAACAGACATCGACACCGTCTTTGTGCTGGCCGTGCGTGGGCAGAAAGAGGCGGGGTTTGAGCGAGGGTTGTAGCCGAGGGAGGTGAGCGGCTGGCCGAGCGACACGTGCGACGGCATGGAACCAGGAGCGGCACCATTCGTACAATCCTCTGCACGACGCAACGAGAATCATGCCACGCCAGCTCTCGAGCGAGCGAGCGAGCGAGCGACCGCGAGCGGGTAGCGCACGATGCCGATCACGTGGAAGGGAACCGGCGACGCGCGCCAGAATTCGAGCGCGAGCAGGGTTCGCGGATCCTTGAGCAGCGTCGGGCGGCTGTCGATGCGTGCGCGGAGTAACCGATCGCGCGCGGCCGCATGCTCGTCGGTCCAGCGCAGCTCGGCGGGCGGCGACAGCCAGTGACCGCCGGAGTAAACGAGCACGGCCTCGTTGAGGCGAACCGCGTCGGTGCAATGGTTGCTTCGTTCACGATCGCGGCGTCGATAGCCGCCTTCGCCCTGGCGATCCGCACGCCGAGCTCCTTCGCTTTCGCTGCCGCCAGATTCTTGGCCGGAGCGGGCCATGTCGCACTGCGCCACTTGGCGCGTCTGGAGGTGCATCCAAGCGAGCTGTATGATCCGCCGCATGATCGCCGCATACGCACCGCCGACAAGTCCGATCCGGACCTGGCTCGCCGAGCTAGGTGAGCACGTGACCGATGATCCATCGAGCACCACCGTGATCGTGGTCTCGGCGGACGATCGTCGCGCGCGCGCGCCCTCACCGACGATCCGCACGATCGCGTGTCTCCCGGTCGAGCGCACCGATCATTGGCACGTTGCCACAGACGCCGAGCAGTACGCGGCCATCCGGGCCGACGGTGGTGCGCGAGCTGGTGCGAGCGGCGGGATCGTCGAGACGATGCCGAGGTGAGCGAAGATCGGCGCGGTGACGTCGGGGTGTGACAGGAACGCGAGGACGCGCAGTGTCGCCGCATTGGGGGCATGTGGTGACCTCGGGCCCGTAAACTCGGCGCAGGAGTGCCGACCAATCAAGCGCCCTGTGGCTCGGGCACGAGTCGATCGAGACCCCCCAGATCTATCTGCACGCCGATCTTGGCCTCAAGGAGAAGGCCCTCGCGCACACCGCCTCGTCGGGCCTTGCCCCCGGGCGTTACCGCCCCGACGACAAGCTCCTCGACTTTCTGGAGGGCCTATGATTATCCCGCGTCGAGTGTTGCCCCGGAGTCCCCGAACCGACGACGAGCGATGCGCTCGCCATGTGCGACTGAAATCGCCCTGATCCGTGAAGTGGTCGAACACCGAACATCGGACGCCATGGCCACACGAGGCGTCGGGCTGCGCCCGATGTCCCGCGACGATGCGGATCCGTTGTGATCGAATCATCCGATGCGAGCTCGCTCGGCTCGATCACCACCGATCTCGCCGCTGATCGCGGTATCATGCGTCGGGGCGTCAGGCGGCTTCTGCGCAGCTTTCCAGTGCTCGTCAACTCAAGCGACCGCCGGTGCTGAGCGCCCCGCGATCACCGTACTCGTCGCGCGCCGCCCGCTCGAGATGGGCCGTCGAGATCGGAGCGCCTTCGCGGGCCGCGAGGAAGGCGCCACGCAGCACGACGTTGCGGATGAAACCACCCGAGAGCTCGAAGCGCTGCGCGAGCCCGGTGAGGTCGAGATTTGGTGCGACGGGCGCCTCCGCCGGAATCAGTCGCTGCCAGAGCTCGAGCCGCGCCTCGTGATCGGGGAACGGAAACACGACCGTCGCCGACATCCTGCGCGCGATCGCGGGATCGATCGCGGACGCGATGTTGGTGGTGAAGGCCGCGATGCCCTGGAACTGCTCGAGCCGAGCCAGGATGAAGTTGGTCTCCAGGTTCGCGTTGCGATCATTCGACGACCGGACGTCGGTCGTCCGCTTGCCGAGGACGCTATCGGCCTCGTCGAACAACAGCATCGCGTGGCCCGCTTCTGCGGCATCGAACGCGCGAGCGAGGTTTTTCTCGGTCTCGCCGATCCACTTCGATGCGATGCGCGACAGATCGATCACGTAGAGGTCGAGCCCGAGCTCGCGCGCGATCAAGCCGGCGACCATCGACTTGCCCGTACCCGGTGGTCCCGAGAACAGCATGGTCAGGCCGAGCCCCTTCCCGAGCTTGCGCGCGAAGCCCCAGTCACCGAGCACTTCGTTGCGGTACGCGATCCGATCGGTGACACCGCGAATGCTGGCCATCACCTCGTCAGGCAGCACGAGATCGCTCCACTCCTGCGAGACCTCGACGCGCGTCGCGACCGTCGCGAGGTCACCCTCGAACATGCGCCGTACAGCCGACGCGATATGCGTGCGCGAGAGCATCGCCTCGCTGATCGTAGCGGCCTCGCGCGCGAGCTTGCAGGCGGCCGAGATCCCGCCGACGCCGAGGTTGTAGATGCCGGCGACCTCGCGCAGCTCGCGCTTGGTCATTGACGTCTGCTCCGGGAGAAACGCCCGCCACAGCGCGAGGCGTGCATCGCGCGCGGGGACCGGAATCTCGATCTCGACGATCGGCCGAGAGGTCGCGAGACTTCCTGTGATCGCGATCGTGTCGTGGGCGACGCCGAGCGTCTCGGCGAAGCGCTGCCGTGTCTCGGGCATGGCGAACAGCTCGTCGGCATCGCGCACGAACACCAGGGCGCGCTGAAGCACGGCCTCGCGAAGCGCGACGACGAGACTCGCCGGAGGAAGCCGGCGCCCGTCGATCACGAGCAAGCTCCGTCCCAACCGATGAGCCGCGGCTCGCATCACGAGCTCGCGACCGCTCCCACGAGCCCCGCGGAGCACGAGGACGCGATCGCGCTGGCGGATTGCGGCCGCGACGCGTTCCACGATCTCGACCGACAGCGGTGCGTTCACCGGTTGCGGGGCCACCAGTTCGACGCTCGCAGCCAGCTCCGGGTCGAGGTCGCGGAGCCCGAGGAGCCACGACGTGAGTCGCGGCGCGATCCGGATCGTCTGGAGCAGGAACGGACGGCTATCGACACCGTCGAGGTGCAGCAGCCGGAGTCGACGAAGGAGAGCATCCGCAGCGAGATCGCGATGGAGCATCGCGGCCGCCTGGCTGTGCGCGATCGCGCGCGGCCGATACACGATGTCGAATAGCACGTCGAGCGTCGGAGCCGACGTGGCACCGAGGTGCGCGAGCAGTTGAGCAATCGCGGGGTCGGTCTCCGATGCCAGCAACACGGCCAGGAGGTCGGCGGTGCTCGAACCGAGCCCGAGCTCGCGGATGAGCTCGGCGAACGGAGTGCCCGGCAGATAATCGTGGTCCGCGACGAGTACGCCCGGCACGGCCGGTCGCAGCAGCGCGTCGATGGTGCCCTGCCCGGCCCCGAGCATGCCTGTCGAGCGCCGCTGATTGACCGCGAGCTCGACGAGCATGCGCGCGCGCGTCAGGTAGTCGTCGGCCGGGTCGCGACGCTTCGCCAGAAACGCGTTGCCGGGTTCCACCGCGGTCAGCACGACGCGAGCACCTGCCGCGCGATGCGGCCAAGCTCGGTGGTGCGATCGCTTGCGATCGACGACAGCAACGCGACGGCGCGATCCTGCTCGCCGACACGCCGCAGATACATCGCCTCGTTGAGGCGCACGATCGGAAGGTCGCGCGCCTCCGGATCCAGCTGCGCGAGGACCGCGG
>JACCQV010001141.1 GCA_013813945.1 Deltaproteobacteria bacterium
CAACGCCCCCTTCTCGTCCACGCCCTGCGCGCGCGCATCCGAGGCGGACAGCGATATCGAGACGGCGATGACCCCGACGACCGCCCACCTTCGCAAGGACGTAGCTGCACGCATAGGTTTAGAAACCCTCCACGAATGATCGTACTCCGCCCTAGGTAGCTTTCGCAATTCTTGGGTCGATCGTTATGTGGTTGAGAGAGCCTCTGTGCCGTCGAAGATGCGGCGCAGCCCGCATGTGAGGGCGCGGCAGACGCACATCAGGATCCCAAAATCTACGTGCGGTGCATGTCACTCGAAGGGCCGTCGCGGTGTCCGGTTGCTTGACTCCGCTCACCTCACAGGAGAAAGTGGACCCGCGTTCTGGGGCATATCGCGTTTCTATTTGTGCCTATAAAACTTCGAGGGAGCATCACGATGATGAGGAACTCTGGCTTGGCCTTTTGGCTGTTCTGCGGACTGGGTACTGTCAGCGCCTGTGGCGATGACGTTTCGGCGATTCCCGACGCTCGGATGATCGACGCTCGGATGATCGATGCGCCCCCGGATGCGCAGGAGTTCACGGTCGACTTCGAGTCGATGGAGGGCGGCGAAGTCCGCCTCGAGTACCTCCAGTTCCCACCCGGCAACGTGCCGCAGACCCGCGCGCGCGGCACGGCCTTCTTCTACAAGGGCCCGAGCGTTCATTACCCGCTTCCGGTGATCCCTGGCTGCACGACCTATCAGGAGAACCCGCCGACCAAGTGGCCGCTCGCGCAGGCTGCCAACCGGCAGTACCTCGACGTCGGCCAGGTGATCATCACCGGCGGCCCGCAGCAGTTCAACCTCGCGGCTGGAGCGGTCACGACTCCGCCGACGAAGGACTTCCTCGATCGCGCATACACGGGTCCCTGGCGGTTCTCGTCGCTCAACGACATGGGCCGTACGTTCATCAGCGACAACACCCGCTATGACGTCGTCCTCACGGGCTCGGCGGAGTGGCCGGCCCAGATCTTCGAGGACGTCCTGTACATGCCGGACGCGTTCCCGCTGATCTCTCCAGCGGCGTCGGTGTCGCCGGTTCCGCTCGTCGCCAACACCCCGTTGACGATCACCTACCAGGTCCCGACGAACACGCAGCTCCCGGCCGGGTCGACGGTGGATACGCTGATCGCGTTCACCAACGGTAACCCGCCCGTCGTGATCTGCACCGAGGAAGGGATCGACGGCTCGATCACGATCCCGGCAGCCACGGTCGACCTGATCCGCGCGGCAGTCCCCGGTGGCAGCCGGATCCTGCGCCAGCACGTGGTCCACAACCTGCGTGAGCTCACGAACGGCATCACCCACCAGAACCAGCGGATCGATTTCCTCTCGGTCTGGTGCTACAACTATCCGTTCTCCGTTCCGGCTCCGTAATTCCACGCGCTGGTGCGCAAGGAATGACAGACCACGCGACTCCTGGACCGTTCGAGCATGTGCCGACGTGGCGCCTGCTCGCTGTTCTAGGTGTCGCGTTCGGCGTTTCGGGGTGCGGAGACAATCGCGCCCCAATCGACACGACGTCGATGATGGACGGCCCGCCGGTCGATATGGCGCCGGCGGGGCCGTGCTGGCCGCTCGACAATCGAATCGAGCGGGGATCGGTCGTGCTCGGAATGGGGCCCGGTCCGTTTTCGTCGATGCCCGACGAGGTGCCGCTGGTGTACGGCGAGCAGGGCGGATTTCATTTCGAGGTTCATTCGCGGATGACGGGCCTGCGACCCGGCAATCCCGCTGATCTGCTCGACCCCGCGAATCCCCGCACCAAGTTCACGACGACGTTTCTCGATACCGGCAAGCCGATCAACGCTGGGGTCTGCGCGCATCGGCTCGCGTACATCCCGAGCGGCGCGGAGACCTTTGACCTGGGGGCCTCGACGATCTCGATCTTCGAGACCTGCTACCGCGGGCCAGATGTGTTCGGGGTCAAGTTCCGCTTGATCGTCGAGGTCATCGACAGCGACGGTGGGTACGCCAAGGACGAGAGGATCGTCACGGCGCTGCCACCAGTCGGCTGGGTCGATCCGGTGCCGGCTTCCGATGCCGGCACGCCCGACGCGGGCACCTGTCCGCCGCCCGCCGGCACCTGAGTCCAGAGCGGCTGCTCGACACCCGTCCAGGCACTCTGAATCTGGTTTGCGACTGGCACTCTTGACCTCGGGATTCTTCGGGGGGGTCTCACGAGGGCCGGTGATCGCGCGACCTCGATCAATCGGCGGCCGGAGTCGTACGGTCGACCGCAGTTCTGATATCTTTCACGCGATTGGCGCACGTTCGAGCTCGATCGAATCCGCGATCCAATCGGCGGGGGCACCATTTGATCACGCTACGCACGCAGTCGTTCCTCTGCGCGTTCCTGTTCTCGATCTCGCAGGGGTGGGCGCAGCCTGCTGCACCCGAGCCCGCACCGCCGAAACCGGCCGCCGCGGCGAAGCCGGCCGCCGCGGCGAAGCCGGCCGCCGCAGATGCCGACGCGAGTGCCACCCTCACGCCGTATCTGCGCTTCGATCGCATCTCCGGCATGGCCAAGGGTGCGGTCAAAGCCATCGTTCAGGACGAGGCTGGCTTCCTCTGGTTCGGCACCGACGAGGGCCTCAGCCGGTACGACGGCTACGAGTTCGTCAACTGTCTGCCAGGCGCGAACTGCCTGCGTTCGGACGCGACGAACACGCTCTCCAGCTTCACGGTGACCTCGCTAGCGACCAGCAAGGACGCGCTCTGGATCGGCACCGTGAAGGGCCTCAACCGGCTCGACCTCGTGACGAACAAGTTCACCCACTACAAGACCGACCCACAGAACGCCAACTCGCTCGCGAGTGACTACGTGTCGTCGCTGCACATGGGGAAGAGTGGCCTGCTCTGGATCGGGACCACGGACTCTGGTGTCGACGCTCTCAATCCAGCCAACGGCGAGATCCGCCACTACCAGGCCGACGAGAAGCGACCCGATGGGCTGCGCGATGACGGGATCTCGGTCGTTCGCGAGGCCGCGGATGGAACGGTGTGGATCGGGACTCGCGAGGTCGGGCTCGCTGTTCTGGAACCAAAATCGGGCAAGTTCACGCACTACGCGAGCGATACGGGCGGAGGGAGCAGCCTCTCGAACGATGGCATCACGTCGATCTACCAGGATGCCGCCGGTACGATGTGGGTCGGCACGGGCGATGGATTGAATCAGTTCGATCCCGCGACCAAGTCGTTCAAGCGCTACCTGGTCGGTGGCGAAGCTGATCAAAAGGCGATCACCACGATCGTCGAGGGCGCGGACAAGGGCTTGTGGTTGGGTGTTCGAGGCATCGGCGTGTTCCGCCTCGATCGGACGACGGGCGCGATCGAGAAGTACACGCACGACGGCAGCGATCCGACCAGCATCGGCAATCCGGTGACGTGGGATGCCTTCTCGGATCGCAGCGGCGTGCTGTGGTTTGCGGCGGATGCCGGCGGCGTCTCGCGGCTCAACCCGAGCCGGCGAAGCTTCGCGTTCTACCGGACCAACCCGGGACTCTCGTTCCTCGAGGACGGCGACCAGGTCTGGCTCGGCACGCAGGGTCGCGGGCTTCGCGCGCTGAACCTCAAGACCGGTGCGGTCAAGAGCTATCTCGACGAGCAGCTGAGCTCGAGCTGGACGATGAAGGTCATCGCCGGCGACAAGGAGTCGCTGTGGCTCGCCACGACCGATCGAGGGCTGCTGCACTTCACCCCGAGCACGGGCGCGCTCGAGACCTACGGTACGGAGAACAACCTCCTCGGATCCGACTCGGTCTTCGAGCTCCTGGCTGACTCCGACAAGATCTGGATCGGCATGTTCGGTTCCGGCCTCGGACGTCTCGACACCACGAAGAAGACGATCGAGACCTTCGTTCACGATCGTGCGAACCCCGCGACGCTGAGCTCCGACTTCATCGTTGCCCTTCATCAGGACAAGACGCGGCCGAACGTGCTGTGGGTCGGCACGTCGGAAGGGCTCAACGAGCTCGACAAGACGACCGGCAAGGCCGTTCGCTACCTGCACGATGCGGCCAAGCCGACGAGCTTGAGTCACGATCACATCACCGACATCTACGAGGACAAGGTCGGTCGGCTGTGGATCGCCACCTGGGGCGGAGGTCTCAACCGGCTCGACCGCAAGACCGGAGAGTTCACGGCGTTTCACACGGCCCAGGGCCTCGCCAGCGACGTGGTGTACGGCATCCTCGAGGACACGGCCGGCGTGCTCTGGCTGACCACGAACGACGGGCTCACCCGGTTCCATCCCGACACCCAGGCCACGACGAACTTTCGCTCCGGCGATGGTCTGCAGGAGGACGAGTTCGCACAGGGCGGTTTCCACCAGGGACCGAGCGGGCGGTTCTATGTCGGCGGACCGCGCGGCTTCAACGTGTTCGTGCCGGAAGACCTCAAGCCCGATACGTACGCCCCGCCGATCGTGGTGACGAAGTTCGAGCTCGGCGGGCAGTCACGGCCGATCCCCGAGACCGTCTCTCTCTCGTACCGAGATCGCGGGTTCGGGTTGACGTTCGCCGCTCTCGCGTATGCCGCCCCGGGTCGCAACCGGTACAAGTACCGCCTCCGCGGGTTCGATGACTGGGTGGAGACGGATCGCCGGTTCGTCAGCTACTCGAGCCTCGATCCAGGGAACTACACCCTGGAGGTGCTTGGCTCCAATGCCCACGGAGTGTGGAACGAGAAGGCCCTCGAGATCCCGATTCACGTCGCTCCGCCTCCGTGGCGCACGTGGTGGGCCTACACGACCTACGGCCTGATCGCCCTGGTGATCGCCGGCTTGCTGTGGCGCAGGCAACGACGCCAGCTCGATGCGATGAACAAGAAGCATCGGCTCTCCGAGCTCGAGAAGGAGATGGCGCTCACCAGCGCCGTTCAAAAGGGCTTCTTCCCGACCGAGTCATCGGTTCGCGATGGTGAGTTGAGCCTCGAGGGCTTCTACAAGTCCGCCACGCAGTGCAGTGGTGACTGGTGGTGGTGGGAGGCTCGCGGCAACGACTACTTCATCCTCGTCGGAGACGTCACGGGTCACGGCGCCGGCTCGGCCATGGTCACGGCCGCCGTGGCAGCCTGTTTCCGATCCCTCCGGACCCGCGTCGACGATGACGAGCGTCTGCAGGAGATGAACGACGAGGTGCTCCGCGTCTCGCAGGGCCAGTACCACATGACGCTCACGGCGTTGAACGTGAACATCGAGACCGGGGAGTACGTGATCCGCAGCGCCGGCGGTGTGCCGGTGTTCGCGCTTCCGCCGAAGGGCCGCACCAGGGTGCTGATGTGCCCGGGCATGCCTCTCGGCTCCGCCCAGTTCGAGATGGGGCGCCTCGAAGGAACGCTGCGTCCTGGCGAGCGCGTGTTGATCCTGACCGACGGAATTCCCGAGGTCGCGATGGCGAACACGCAGCTGCTCGGCCCCCGCGGCGTGTCGAACTTCTACATGCAGACGCGCGAGCAGGAGCTCAAGACCGCGCTGCAGCAGCTCGTCACCAAGGTCGAGGGCGTGCAGGTCGGGCCACAGGACGACGACTGGACGGCCGTGCTGGTCCAGTGGGGGCATCGCGACGTGATGATGGACGACGAGACCGCGACGGGCTCCTCGGTCGCATCGATCGTCCAGTAGCCGTCTTCACTTGCTCACGGCGGCGGCCGCCCGGCCGGCCACCGGACGCAAGTTGAGAAAGGGGCCTGACCCCCTGGCCTCACTGGGTCGCGGCAACGGCCGCCCGGGCCTCCGCGAGACCCTCGGTACCCTCGTCGGCCTTGCTCCACAGGTCGACGAGCTGCTTGTACGACTCGCGAGCCGCTGGATCCTTGGCGCGGGACGCAGCGCGCGCG
>JACCQV010001162.1 GCA_013813945.1 Deltaproteobacteria bacterium
TGTGGATGCCGTTGCGGGCGCCGAAGATGTACTGCTTCATCTTCGGGTTCCACCGGCCGGTGTTGTGTCCGAAGTGAACACCCGCCTCGAGAAGAGCCCGCATGCTGATCGGGTTCTGTGCCGTCGCTTCTGCCATCGTTTCCATGTCGGTCCTTTGCGTTGGTTCACCCCGCATCGTCATCGAGTCCGGAAACCCCCTGTGGAGGCCACGCCCGGAGATCTCGGATGCGGTGAGTAGTTCCTCGAAGATCGAGGAGCGCCGGATCTAGCACGCGGGCGAGTCATGCCGCAAGGCGGTCCTGCGACACGTGCGACGGTGCTAAATGCCCGTGGTTCCTGGCGAAGCACATGATACGCCCGGCTTCCATGCGCTCCAGGCTCGCGTTGATCCTTCTCGCCGCTGCGTGCGGCTCCGGTACCCCAGCCACCACGGCGCCTGCCCCACCGCCGGGTGCTGGCGATCAGGTGACGATCACGGATGACCAGCCGCCCGTCGAGGAGCCGCCTCCGCCACCCGCGCCGACAAAGCCGGTGACGAATCGCTCGCTCGCCGCGATCGGGCTCGATCCGAACGCGCTCGATCGCGCGGCGGATCCTTGCGATGACTTCTATCAGTTCGCGTGCGGCAACTGGGTCAAGACCACCGAGATCGCCGCCGACAAGCCGATCGCGATGCGCAGCTTCGTCGACATCGAAGATCGCAACCTCGCCTACGAGCACGACATCCTGGAGAAGCTGCGTTCCACGCCGGGAACCGACGCGGCGAGCAAATCGCTCGGCGCGTACTACGGCGCGTGCATGGACGAAGCGGCGATCGAGAAGGCGGGCCTCAAGCCGATCGCTCCGCTGCTCGCGACGATCAACAAGGTCAAGGACGTCAAGTCGCTCTCGCTCGCGATCTCGACGTTGCACGCGACCGGCTACGGCATGCTGTTCTCGTTCGGCCCGATCCAGGATGCGCTCGATGCGCGCCAGGTGATCGCGGGCCTCGATCAGGGCGGCATCGGGCTGCCCGATCGCGACTACTACCTCAAGGATGACGAGCAGTCGAAGGGGCTCAAGGCCAAGTACGAGGTCTACGTCGCATCGATGCTGACCGAGCTCGGCCGCAAGCCCGAGGTGGCGAAGACCGAAGCCGCGGCGATCGTGGCGCTCGAGACCGAGCTGGCGAAGGTCAGCAAGGACAAGGTCGAGCGTCGCGATCCGAAGACGATGTACAATCGGATCGAGCGCGCCGGCGTCGCGAAGGCGATGCCGAAGTTCGACTGGGCGACGTTCTGGAAGACCGTCGGCCTTGGCAAGACCGACGGCGTCACCGTCGGTGCACCGAAGTTCTTCGAGGGTGCCGATGCGCTGCTGGCGTCGACCAAGCCCGAGACCTGGCGCGCGTACCTGACGTTCCACCTCGGCTCGAAGGCAGCTCCGATGCTGACCAAGAAGCTCGAGGAGACGCAGTTCAAGTTCTACGCCGCGCTCACCGGTCAGGCCGAGATGGAGCCGCGGTGGAAGCGCTGTGTCGGCCACACCGACAGCGCGCTCGGGGACCTGCTCGGTCAGGTGTTCGTGCGGGACAGGTTCGCGGGCGCGAGCAAGACGGCCGCCGAGGAGCAAGTCCACGCGATCGTCGCGGCGATGGCGGCGAACCTCGATGCGCTGCCGTGGATGGACAAGGCAACGAAGGAGAAGGCGCACACGAAGCTGAAGGCGATGACCTATCAGATCGGCTATCCGAACAAGTGGCGCAGCTACACGTTCAAGATCGATCCGAAGTCGTTCGGCGCGAGCTTCCTCGCAGCTCGCCGGTTCGAGCAGACGCGGCAGACCGCGAAGATCGGCAAGCCCGACGACAAGGACGACTGGTACATGTCCGCCCCGACGGTCAACGCGTACTACGACTCGTCGCGTAACGGCATGGTGTTCCCGGCGGGCATCCTGCAGCCGCCGTTCTACTCGGTCGACGCGTCGATCCCGGTGAACCTCGGCGCGATGGGCGTCGTCGTCGGTCACGAGCTGACGCACGGCTTCGATGATCAGGGCGCGCAGTTCGACGCGATCGGCACGATGACCAACTGGTGGCAGCCCGAGACCGAGAAGCAGTTCAAGCAGCGCACGCAGTGCGTCATCGAGCAGTACAACCAGTACGACGTGATCGGCGGCGGCAAGCTCAACGGCGCGAACACCGTCGGTGAAAACATCGCGGACATCGGCGGCGTCAAGCTCGCGCTCGCCGGCTACCGAGCGCTGCGCTCGTCCGCGCCGGACACGGTCGTCGCCGATGGCTTCACCGAGGACCAGCAGTTCTTCCTCGGGTTTGGCCAGGCGTGGTGCAACAAGATGAGGCCCGACTACGAGAAGCTGCTCGCGACCGTCGACGTTCACTCGCCCGGCAAGTGGCGCGTCAATGGTGCCCTGCAGGCGACGCCGGAGTTCAAGACCGCGTTCCGCTGCAAGGCGAACGCGAAGATGGTGCCCGCCAAGCAGTGCGTGGTCTGGTAGCCGCGGAGCGAGCGTGAGCGCACACCTGCCCTGCTGTAAAAGATGTGCAGGTGAGGACGCGGTGAGCACCGCATGAATCTCCGTCGAGCGCGCGACACTCGGTACATGGACGCTCGCACCACGGCTCGTTTCCCACTGGAGCTCCCGGCGATCGTGACCACCGCGGCGACCGAGGTCGCGTGCACGGTCGAGAGCCTCTCGCTTGGTGGCGTGTTCGTGCGTGGCGCACACCTGCCGATCGACACGCGCGTGGTGGTTCAGTTCTCGTTGCCGAAGCGTGCCGAGCTCGAGATCCCGTGCACCGCGAGGTGGTCGACACCGGAAGGAACCGGGCTGCAGTTCGATGGTCTGCGCGCCGCGGATACCTACGCGTTGAGCCGGTACATTCTCGCGCAAGGCAACGCGACGCAGCGGACGCCGATCGACGAGATCCTCGGCAGGCTGCAGCAGCGCTAGTCACGGTGCGAACCGCGTGACCTCGTACGCGATCGCGTGCAGTCTTCACCAGTGACGCAATGCGACCTGCCGTA
>JACCQV010001074.1 GCA_013813945.1 Deltaproteobacteria bacterium
ATCATCCCGTCGCTCGAGCGCCAGGCCACCGTGCTCCGCCTCAAGGCCGACATCGGTGCCGAGCTCGAAGGCGAGTCGAGCCGCACCCACCGCGAGCGCGTGCTGCGCGACCGGATGCGCCAGATCCAGGAAGAGCTCGGCGAGCAGGACGACAACGCCGAGATCGACGATCTTCGCAAGAAGATCGAAGACAGCAAGATGAGCGACGAGGTCCGCGCGGTCGCCAAGAAGCAGCTCGCGCGCATGAGCCAGATGGCATCGTCGTCGCCCGAGTACAACATCGCTCGCACGTACGTCGAGAACCTGCTCGAGATCCCGTGGAACCAGTTCACGGACGATCGCCTCGACGTCTCGGCCGCGCGCGCGATCCTCGAGGCCGAGCACTCGGGTCTCGCCAAGGTGAAGCGCCGCATCCTCGAGTTCCTCGCGGTCCGCAAGCTCGCCCCGAACAAGCACGGCCCGATCCTGTTGCTCGTCGGTCCGCCCGGCGTGGGCAAGACGTCGCTCGGGCGCTCGATCGCCAGCGCGCTCGGACGCAAGTACGTCCGCATCTCGCTCGGCGGCGTGCGTGACGAGGCCGAGGTCCGCGGCCACCGCCGTACCTATATCGGCGCCCTCCCCGGTCGCATCGTGTCAGGCCTCAAGAAGGCCGGCTCGATGAACCCGGTGTTCGTGCTCGACGAGATCGACAAGCTCGCTGCGGACATGCGTGGCGATCCTTCCGCGGCCATGCTCGAGGTCCTCGATCCCGAGCAGAACAAGGACTTCGTCGATCACTACGTCGAGGTGCCGGTCGACCTCTCGAAGGTCATGTTCATCTGCACCGCGAACCAGCTCGACACGATCAGCCAGCCGCTCCTCGATCGTATGGAGATGGTCGAGCTGTCCGGCTACACCAGCGTCGAGAAGCTCGAGATCGCCAAGAACCACCTGCTGCCGAAGCAGCTCGGTGAGCACGGCATCGGCAAGGATCAGCTCGATGTTGGCGACGAGGTGATCGCCGAGATCATCCAGAGCTACACCCGCGAAGCAGGTGTCCGTAACCTCGAGCGCGAGCTCGCAGCGGTCTGCCGCGGTGCCGCCGTCAAGGTGGCCGAGGGCGCGACCTCGATCCCGATGACGAAGGTCGAGCTCGAGGAGATCCTCGGCCCGCCGCGCTACGTCTCCGATGTCGCAGAGCGCAAGCCCGAGGTCGGCGTGATCACGGGTCTCGCGTGGACCCCGGTCGGCGGCGACATCATGTTCATCGAGTGCCGCATCTTCCCGGGCAAGGGCGAGGTTCGCCTGACCGGTCAGATGGGCGACGTGATGAAGGAGTCCGCGCAGGCCGCGGTGTCGTGGATGCGCAGCAATGCGACCCGCCTCGGCATCGATCACGACAAGATCGCCGGCTCGGACATCCACATCCACCTGCCGCAGGGCGGGATCAAGAAGGACGGTCCGTCCGCCGGCGTCGCGCTGACGTGTGCGGTGGTCTCGGTGTTCACCAACCGGCCCGTGCGCAACGATGTCGCGCTCACCGGCGAGGTCGATCTACGTGGCAACGCGCTGCCGATCGGTGGGCTCAAGGAGAAGGTCCTCGCCGCGCATCGCGCCGGCATCAAGATCGTCTTCATCCCGCACCGCAACGAGAAGGACATTCTCGACATCCCGGACGAGATCAAAGCGCAGCTCGACATCCGCACGATGAAGAAGGTCGATGACGCCCTCGCGGTCGTCCTCGGCGAGAAGATCGTCGTGCCGGATCCCGAGCCTGCCATCCCGCCCCCGACGGCTCCGAGCCGTGGTGCGGTCGGCGAGCGCCTGCCCTCCTGAGGTACGATCCGGCCGTGCAACGCGCGGTCGCAGTCGTCGTGCTCGCGCTCGCGGGCTGCAAGGTCAAGCGCTCCTCCGACGAGGCGAGCGTCGCACTCGCGAAGATGAGCGAATTCGCGGACGCGATGTGCTCCTGCAAGGACAGGACGTGCGTCGACTCGGTTCAGGAGGCCGTCACCCGCTGGTCGACCGAGATGGCGGCGAAGAACGGCCCTTCGCGCGACGAGCGTCCTGATGAAGCCACCATCAAGCGAATGACGGACGTCGGGCAGAAGTACGCCGAGTGCATGACCCGGATGATGGAGGCGCCGCCGGCGCCCGCGCAACCGGAGAAGCCGCTGCCCAAGGAGCCGGCGCCGGAGCCAACAAAACAAATTGTGACACCAGCGTGGAAGCTGTCCACCCCTGCCGACCGACCGACCATCGCGACGCTGATCCAGGAAGCCAAGGCGTTCAATCGAGCGAGCGAGGAGCAGTTCGCCCTCCACGTTCTCAAGACGAGCTACGTCGCCTCCGACGGCACACTCGATCCCACGTACGGCGAGCTCACGATCGCGTTCGGCGATGCAGAGCCCAAGGCTCCAGATCCGGTCCCGGACGATCCAGCACGGCCGACCGGTGCTCCGATTCCCGCTTCGCCCCAGGCTCCACCGGGAGGCGATGTCCGGCCCAAGCGACCGCTGCAGGCGAGGTGTCCGAATGGCGTCTGGACCTCGAAGGGAGGCTGGAGGTGGCGCGAGGGCGCGTGCTGGACACAGACGGAGCTGATTCCGCGATGCTCGATGCCAGAGGTGTGGATGCGCGCAAGGGCGAAGCGCGCCCCCGCGAACGCGGTCGCCGTCATCGAGCTCGTGAGTAACGGCACGCAGCTCTGGAAGTTCTCGATCAACGATGCGCTGCGCAAGGTCGACATCGAGCTCCACATCGACGATACGTGCACCGTCCGAGTGGAGAAGCCATGAACCGCATCGCAATCGTGTTCGCGTTCGTTGTCGTCCTCGTTGGCTGCAAGGAGGAGAAGCCCACACCGAAGTACGAGTTCCGCGCGGACTGGAAGCTGCTCATCGAGATCCGGAACGCGATGTGCGCGTGCAAGGACCAGGCATGCGCGAGCGCGGTGCTCGCCCGCAAGACGAAGTGGTCGGCCGAGATCGCGACGCGCGACTACAAGCCCTCTCCGGTCCAGATCAAAGACGCCGACAACATGAGCAAGGAGATCGATGCCTGCATGGCGAAAGCGATGCGCGGCGTCACCGAGCCCATTCCATCAGGCTCGGCGTCCACGGCTCCATCCGGCAAACCGACCCCGTCACCGACCAAAGCCGCGCTGCCGGCGGCTGCACCGACGCCCGCTACCGTGGATCAGCTCCTCGCACTCGCCCGTGACTTCGCTCCGACCGAGCACGCGCAACTGGCGATCGCCTCGATCGATGCCGAGTACGTAGACGTCGACGGCAAGCTCGACGATGACAACGGCTCGTTGACCGTCATCCTCGGCACCGCCGCACCGACGGATGACCCGAATCGTCGCGTCGGTGCGCCCGCAAAGCCGCGCCCTACCCCACCGAGCACGTGCACCAAGCTGATCTGGAAGCAGGCCAGCGGCTGGGTGTCTGAACCGTACGGCTGCATCGAGGCCCAGCGGCCGTTCCCCCGCTGTCAGCTCGCGGAGATCTGGAAGCGGGCGCTCGCGAAAGCCGTGCCCAAGGACGGGCTCGCCGTCATTCAGCTACGTGAGGCCACGCCGCGCCAGTGGGTGTTCACGATGGTCGACGAGCCACGCAAGCTCAACATCCAGCACTCGCTGCCCGACGACTGCGAGCTCAAGCTCGAGAAGCATTGATCAGGCTCAGGCCTTCGGGCCGAGCCGGTAGATCGTTCCGGTCAACAGCACGATGTAGAGCTCGCCATCGTGATCGACGCCGAACGAGCTGATCTGCGACAGCACGCCGCGCTTGTCGATCGCCGCCTTCCAGTCCCAGTGATCGCGCACCCAGCCCGCGGCGATCGGCGTCGAAGCGTCGCGCGTCCAGGTGAAGCTGCGCAGCAGGCCCGTGCAGAAGTCCGCGTAGAAGTAGCGCCCGTCAAGCATCGGTAGTGCCTTGCCGCGATACGTGAACCCGCCCGTGATCGAGCACCCCTCCTCGTGCGGGAATTCGACAACGGGCGGCGTGAACAGACTCTTGTCACACGTCTTGGCGCGGAAGCAGTGGCTGCCCTCGGTGACGTTCCAGCCGAAGTTCCGGTTCGAAGTGTCGCTACCACCGACGGCGAACACGTACTCCCACAAGTTCTGACCGACATCGGCGATCATCAGGTCGCCGGTCTTCGCATCGAACGAGAACCGCCACGGATTGCGGACTCCCATGTGGATGCGCTCCGGCGTGGGAGTCGTCGCGTCGACATCGAGCCGCAGCATCTTCCCGAGCAGCGCCTTCGGATTCTGTCCGTTCTCTTCCGGATCGCCCGCGGAACCGCCATCGCCCACGCCGGTCCACAGCTTGCCGTCGGGACCGAACACGACGTGGCCCCCGTTGTGGTTCGAGTACGGCTGCTCGATCTTGATCAGCTCACGCCGCGTCTTGATGTCGACCTGGTCGGGGTTCGCCGCGGAGACCTGGTACTCGACGATGCGGGTGTGGTCGTCATTACCGGTGTAGTTGACGTACAGCTTGCCGTTCGTCTGGAACTTCGGGTGGAACGCGAGGCCGAGCAGGCCCTGCTCGTTGCTGAACGACAGATCCTTCAGCGTCAGGAATGGCTTCGGCAGCAACTTGCCGTTCTCCAGGATCCGCACGTGGCCGGCATGCTGCTCGAGGATGAACATGCGCTTGCGCGGATCCCCGGGTGCGACGACCAGCAACACGGGTCGCATGAGCCCGGAGACGACCAGCTCGAGCTCGACCTGCGCCGCGACCTCCGGTGGAACGGCAACCAGGCCGTCGGTTCCCGGTGGGGCCCCGGCCGGCACCGGTGCCGGGGATCCGGACGTCGGCGAGGCAGGAACCG
>JACCQV010001075.1 GCA_013813945.1 Deltaproteobacteria bacterium
GGAGGCGGCCGAGCACCGCCGCATCTCCAACGAGGATGATCTCTGCCGAGGACAGCGCCAGCGAGGCCTCGGCGGCGCCCTGAACGATCGCATCGGGCGCATGATCGCCTCCCATGGCGTCGACGACGATGCGGTGCATGCCCGGCATCTTGCCAGAAAATCAGGTGCTTGAGTGTGGCGGGCCACGCGCCGGGAGCGCTCCCGATCAGGTGCTAGAGTGCGCGCGCGATGCCCGAGCGGCTCTACATCGTCGACGGCCACGGGTACATCTTCCGTGCCCACTACGGCCTCATGAACATCTCGCGTGGCGAGCGCAAGGAGGTCCGCCTCTCGACGGCCGAAGGCATGCCGACCGGGGCGCTCTACGTGTTCACCCGGATGCTGATGCGGCTCGAGGAGGACAACGCGCCGAAGCGAATGGCCGTGGTGTTCGACGACAAGAGCGGAACCAAGACGTTCCGCGCGGATCTCTACTCCGAGTACAAGGCGACGCGGAAAGCTCCACCGGAGGAGCTCCAGGTCCAGATGGACTACTTCGCGAAGATCGTCGAGGCGATGGGCTGGCCGGTGCTGTCCGTCCCGGGTGTCGAGGCCGACGATGTGATCGCGACGCTCGTCGAGCAGGCCCGCGCCAAGGGGTGGGAGGTCGTGATCTACAGCGCCGACAAGGACATCATGCAGATGGTGGGGGAGGGCGTGTCGATGATCGATGCTCTCCGGCAGAAGACGTACACGCGCGACGAAGTGATCAAGAAGATGGGCGTGCCGCCGGAGAAGATCCCGGACTTCCTCGCGCTGGTCGGAGATACCAGCGACAACATCCCGGGGATTCGCGGCGTCGGTGACAAGACGGCCGCCGCTCTGCTCGAGCAGTACGGCACGCTCGACAACCTGATCGCGGCCAACCCGGTCGTTCCGCGGATCGCGGTCAAGCAGCCGTTCAGCGACCCGGAGCAGATGGAACGGATCAACATCTCGCGGCAGCTCGTCGAGCTCCGCCGCAACGTGCCGCTGCCGAAGCAGCTCGAAGACCTCGTGGTCAGCGAGTGGAACCTCCCGCTGCTGCTCCAGATGTTCACGGAGCTCGAGTTCCAGCTGCTGGTCGAGAAGGTCAAGGTCCGGATGCCGCCGGGCGACGATGTCGTCGTCGTGCCCGCGCCCGAGACGACCGTGCTCGCGGCGCTCGAGGCAGCTCCCGAGCCGCGGATCGTGACGCGTCCCGATGCGATCGCCGAGCTTGCCACGGCGATCCGCACGGCGAAGCGCATGGCGATCATGCTCGAGCTCGACCCCGAGCGCCCGGAGAAGGCGGGAATCGTCGCGATCGTCATCGCCGTCAAGGGCCTCGCCCCCGCATACCTCCCGCTCGGACATCGCTACATCGGCGCGCCGGCCCCGCCGCCGGTGGGAGATCTCCAGCCGCTGTTCGACGTGCTCCGGGATCCGGCGATCGAGAAGGTCACGCACGATGCGAAGAAGCTGATCCGCACGTTCGCCGGTGATCACGTGTTCGGTGGCGTGGCCGTCGACGGCATCGTCGAGGACACGATGCTCGCCGCGTTCCTGCTCGATCCGACGGCGGAGTGCGAGCCCGGTGAAGCAGTCGCTCAGCGGCTCGGTGGTGTTCTCCTCCCGGCGCGCGCGACGATTGCCGGGCGCGCCAAGATCACCCTCGAGGGCATCGAGGTCGAGCGCGCGGCACCGTGGGCCGGAGCGGTCGCCCACACGCTGCTACCGATCGCGGACGAGCTCCCGAAGCGTCTCGAGGCGAGCGGGCTCGCATCGCTGTATCGCGATCTCGAGCTGCCGGTGGCCAAGCTGCTCGCCGAGATCGAACAGATCGGGATCCACATCGACGTGGCTCACTTTCGCAAGCTCAGCTCGGAGGTCACCCAGCGGCTCTCCGACCTCGAGCGCAAGATCTTCGACGCGGCACTTCCACACGGCGAGTTCAACGTCGGGTCCCCGAAGCAGCTCGGCGAGCTCCTGTTCGACAAGCTCGGGCTCGACACCAAGGGCGTGCGCCGCACCAAGACCGGCTGGTCGACCGAGGCCGAGACGCTCGAGGCGCTGATCGATGCGCACCCGGTGATCGCGCCGATCCTCGAGCACCGCGAGATCAGCAAGCTCAAGGGCACCTACCTCGATGCACTGCCGCCGCTCGTCTCGTCGAAGACGGGCCGTGTGCACACGTCGTTCAATCAGGTCGTCGCCGAGACAGGCCGGATCTCGTCGCAGGATCCAAACCTCCAGAACATTCCGATCCGCAGCGAGCTCGGTCAGCGGATCCGCAAGGGATTCATCGCGGCGCCGGGGCTCGTGCTGATCGCGGCGGACTACTCGCAGATCGAGCTGCGCATCCTCGCGCACCTGTCGGGCGACGAGAAGCTCGGAACGGCATTCCGCGACAAGGTGGATGTCCACACGCAGACGGCGGCCGAGGTGTTCGATGTTCCGCGCGACAGCGTCACCGCCGAGCAGCGACGGATCGCCAAGGCCGTCAACTACGGGCTCTCGTACGGCCAGTCCGACTTCGGCCTCGCCCGCACGCTCGAGATCTCCCGCCAGCAAGCCGGCGAGTATTCACGCCGCTACTTCCAGCGGTTTCCGACGATCCACAAGTTCATGGAGGACATCGTCACGCTCGCCCGCGCTCAGGGCGGAGCGCGCACGCTACTCGGACGCTGGCGGCCGATCCCGAATCTGATGTCGAAGAGTCCGCAGGCGCGCCACGCCGCCGAGCGCGTCGCGCAGAACACACCGATGCAGGGCGCCGGCGCAGACATCATCAAGCTCGCGATGCTCGCGACCTCGCGCCGGATCGCGAAGGACAAGCTGCCCGCGCGGATGCTGCTGACCGTGCACGACGAGCTCGTGTTCGAAGCGCCGCCGGATCAGGCCGAGGCGATCGGCGCCGCACTCAAGACCGAGATGGAGAACGTCATCCAGCTCAGCGTGCCGCTCGAGGTCGACATCGGCATCGCGGACAACTGGGCCGACGCGTAGCGTTCACTCAGCCGGTGCCGATCAGGAGCGGCGTGCGCCGCGAGCTCGAGAACACCGGGCGCATCGGCAGCTCGCCTCGATAGCCGGCGGTATCCACATCGGTCGCCGAGGCGACCTGCATCGGCTCGTGTTGATTGTGGCCGAGCACCGAGACCCGCGTGCCGGTGGTCACGATCCGCTCGTTGAAGCGGACTCTCGAGGACTGGGGATAGTTGAGCTGGACCTTCAACAGGTCGAACAGGTAGTGCGCCCCCGGTCCCATGGCTGCGGTCGCCACGAACATCCTGCTCGATCCGGGGAGATCGCAGCGTGCACCAGCGGGGACGACACGTGCGATGCCGGACGGGTCGCGCAGCAAGAACGATACACCCTCGTCCGCGATACCGCGCTCGACCCAGTCACCGCCGGCGCCGACCTCATCGATCGAGACGAGCCAGAACATGCACGGCCGTCCGGTGATCGGCGAGACCAGCGTCGGAGATCCCTCGGCGACGCCGGTGATCCGCTGGCGCTCTCCGTCGCTACAGCGAACGATGTCGATCGAGCGAGCGCGGTTGAGCTGGGTACGCACGGGCTTGCCGTGCCGCTCCTCGGAGAACCAACCCATCAGCGCTTGAGCTTGCGCTTCGACTTCGCGGCGGGCTGCTTCTTCGCCGCCGGCTGCTTCTTCACGGCGGGCCGCTTCTTCGCGGCGGGCTGCTTCTTCGCGGCGGGCTTCTTCTTCGCCGCCGGCTGCTTCTTCGCGGCGGCACGATCGACGGGCGGAGCGGGATCCGGAGTCTCCGGCGGCATCGCGTGGGCCTCCTCGAGGAGCTCGCGGAGCGCTGCATACTCGTCCCACTGCGGATCTTGCTCGTCGAAGAAGCCGAGGGATCCGTCGAACGGCGAGAGCTTCTCGATCATCGGAAGCGGATCGTCGTTGCCGTAGAGATAGAGGAAGACCGATCCGTCCTCGGTCTTCGCCGCGACGAACGTCCAGCCGAGAGCCGCGCACGCTGGCTCGAGCCACTGCTCCTCGAACTGCGCCACCCGCCGGTAGGACGCCGCATCGGGTAGCCGTGACAGCTCGGTCACGGGATATGGCATCTCGACCACGAAGATCCGGGGCTGATCGGGCCTCGGCTCGACATTGCGGATGCGGAACATCGCCGGCGTACCGTCTTCCCGGCGAGCCTCGACGAGGTGCCAGACGTCTCCTTCGCTCGCCATACGCCCGATCCTACCGTGAGATGGACGTGGGGTCGTGATGCCACCGCCGTGTAGGTGCGCGGGAGCGCCGTCGGATTTCGCGATCGGACCCGACCAGCGGTAGACTAGGTGGATGCGCGCGGCTCTGGCCCTCGTCGCGATCGCCGTACTGGTCGCCCCCCTGGGCGCGTGCGGTGACGCCAAGCCGACAGCGGCCGAGCGCGTCATCACGCCGGCAGGAGGTAGCGGGGCGACGGCTGCCGCGGCGACCGCGACGCAGTCAGGCAAGGCGACCGCCGAGGGCGCCGGATTGCGACCGCATCACGAAGAGGCCGTCACGGAGTGTCCCGCAGCGATGGGCGACACCGTCGATGACGAAGGCCGCGTCGCCGTGCTGCTCGACGAGGCGAACCGCCAGATCGAGCATGCCATGTATGCCGCGGCCTGGACCTGCGCGGACCGCGCGGCAGATCTGACGCCGACATCGGTCGAGGCACACCACCTCCGCGGCGCTGCGCTCGCGGCGCTCGGGCGCGACGCCGAGGCGCAGATGGCGTACGGGCTCGCGCTCGCACTCGATCCCGACGATCCGGAGACGCTGCGCGCCGTCGCAGACTTCTACATCAATGGCAAAGGCGAGCGCGGCAGAGATGCGCTGCGGCTCGGCCTCGAGCTCGCCCAGCGTGGTAGTCGCCGGGCCGCTGCACGTCGCCGCCGCAACCCGCCGCTCGCCGCCGATCTCGCGGTGCTCGAGGCGCAGGCCCTCAACGACCTGGGGCGCAGCGACGAGGCACTCACGCGCGTCGACGCGGCGCTGCGGATGGCACCGGGCCGCGGTGATGCACTGCACGAGAGAGGCGTCGCGCTGTTCGACCTCTCGCGGTTCACCGACGCGAAGGCGGCACTCAGCAAGGCGATCGCCGTCCAGCCAGACGATGCGTATACCCACCAGATGCTGGGCCTGACTCTCGAGCAGCTCGGCGATCAGAAGGGCGCGGATGCGTCGCTCGCGCGGGCGCTGCAGCTAGCCGGCGGAGAGCTCCACTCGCCGGTGTTGATCAGCGTTCCAGAATTCCAGCAGGAGATCGACGCCATCGTCGCGTCGCTCAGCGCCGAGCGGCTCGCGCGCGTGAAGCTGATCCGGATCGAGATCGCGGACCTGCCCAGCACCGAGGACCTCTCGGCCGTCAAGCCACCGTTTCCGCCCACGATCCTCGGGCTCTACCGTGGTCCGGTCGGCCGCCCGGTGGTCCTGCCGACGCCTCCGGGAGAGGAGACGCCCTCGATCGTGCTCTATCGCAAGAACCTCGCGCGCGCGGTCAAGAGCCGCCGCGAGCTGTCCGAGCAGATCCGCGATACGTTGCTCCACGAGATCGGACACCTCGAGGGGCTCGACGAGGATGACCTGCGGCGTCGCGGCATGGAGTAGCGGAACGCGTCGGTGACGTCCACGTCCGCGCGGCGGCCCGTCTCGAGGAACCCCACGGCACGAGGACTCCGGGCCGCGGCGGCTCGGCTCCGACGGGCCACCACGCGGCGGTCGCTCACGGGCGCGGC
>JACCQV010001201.1 GCA_013813945.1 Deltaproteobacteria bacterium
GTGTTGGGGGTCGGAACGCTGGTGGCGGCCCAGACGACGTTCTCGCTGGCCACCGTCCTGGGCTGGATCGAATCCCGAGGTCTCGTCGAGCCCGTGATCGGGCGCGCCGGCGTGTTCACGCAGGTGATCGCGATCGTCCTGATCCAGGCGATCACGATCGGCTCTGCCCTTGCGGGCCGCGCCGCACGCAGGGACGCGATGGAGGTGCTCGCGAAGCACAACCAGGTGGTGCTCGAGCTCGCCCGCCGCGAGGCGCAGCTCGCCGAGGCGCACGAGGATGCGCGCGCTGCGCGTGAAGCAGGACAAGGCGGTCTCGGCCGGTTCACCGATCAGACGATCGATGGGTTGAAGCTCGGTGAGGTCCTGGGACGCGGCGCCATGGGCGAGATCTACGCCGCGCAACGCGTCGGCGAGGAGATACCGCTCGCGGTGAAGATCCTCGCGCCGCATCTGCTGCGCGATCAGGCGTCGCGTGACCGGTTCCTTCGGGAGTCCGCGATCGTCTCGTCGTTGACGTCGCCGCATGTGGTGCGCGTGCACGCAGTCTCGCCACCGGACTCGCCACTGCCATACATCGTCATGGAGCGCCTCGAGGGCATGGACCTCGCGCAGCTGCTCAAGCAGCAGCCGGTGAGAACTCTCGACGAGGTGGAGGAGATCATCGCGCACGTGGCCGCAGGTCTCGACGCCGCGCATGCCGCAGGGGTCATTCACCGCGACCTGAAGCCGTCCAACATCTTCGTGACCGGTGAAGGCCGCATGCGGATCTGGAAGCTGCTCGACTTCGGTGCCTCGAAGTGGCGAGATGGCGGCGGCACGCTGACGCAGGACAACATCGTCGGGACGCCGGGCTACATGGCACCCGAGCAAGCGCTGGGCCGAGCCGTCGATCAGCGCTCCGATGTGTACGGGCTCGGCGTCATCCTCTACCGCCTCGTCACGGGTGTTCCGCCGGTGCTTCCCGGCGAGCTGCCCGCCATGCTGCAGGAGGTGGCGTATCGCCAGCCGATCCAGCCGAGCCGGCGCGCGGCGGTCTCCTCGCAAGTGGAGGCCGTCATCGCGATCGCGATGGCCAAGCGCCCCGTCCATCGCTTCTCGACCGCCGAGGATCTCGCCAGCGCGTTTCGACTCGCGGTGGCGGGACGGCTCGAGGGCGCGACCGCGCGGCGCGCCGCAGTGCTGCTCACCGATAGTCCGTGGGGCGCCTGGACCGTCAGCCACTGACCGCGCGCCTACGCGCAGTGTCGCGATCTCGCACCGTTGCGGACGTTCCGTCGCCGGACCACGGTCGAGGATGACCACCTCTCTCGCGAAGCTCGAGCACGGACTGACGTCTGGTGCTCTCGCCACGATTCCGATGACTGCAGTGATGCTCGCTGCGCAAAAGTTAGGGCTGCTCGGCAAGCTTCCGCCCGCGAAGATCACCGACGACATGCTCGCCAGAAGTGGACAGCCAGCCACCCGCCGCCAGCGCAAGGTCCTGGCGACGATCGCTCATATCGGCTTTGGCGCCGCCAGTGGTGCGCTGTACTCGCTGCTGCGCCCCGGCCGCCCGTCGATCGGGCGCGGGGCCATCGAGGGCGCCGCCTTCGCGACTGCGGTGTGGGGCGCGAGCTATGCCGGCTGGATTCCCGCTCTCGGCATCCTGCCTCCGCCTGACGACGATCGTAAGGATCGTCAGATCACGATGGTCGTCGCGCACTGGATCTTCGGTGTGGCCGTCGGCATCGTCGTCGCTGCACGTCGACGATGACGCGCGGATCGTCGCGAGCCGATGACAACGAAAAACAAAAGGTGCGTGGCCTACGTGGAGCGCGTCTCCCATCGTTTCCACATGCCCACCATGACCAAGCTGATCGCAATCATCGCCATGACCACCGGCCTCGGCCTCTCCGCATGCAAGAAGGATCCGGACACGGCCGAGCAGGCGCCCGTCGCCAAGCCGACCGAGGCCAATCCAACCGACATCAAGCCAGCGGAGCCGAAGCCGCCCGAGACGAAGCCGACCGCGACCGCGGATCTCCCGACGGAGTGCACCGAGTACAAAGCGGCGATCGACAAGATCGCGACGTGCGACAAGGTTCCGCAGCAGACGCGCGACGCACTGAAGCAGGCGTACGACACGAGCTCGAACGCGTGGGCGACGGTTCCTGCCGATGGCAAGGCCGCGCTCGCTGCGTCGTGCAAGAGCGCCACGGACGCGGTTACGTCGTCCGGCACCGCGTGTCAGTGACCGCGGGCTACTGACAGCCGACGGTGATCGGGAGCGTGTTGTTGTCCTCGCGGCACTCGAGGTTCGTGCCCGTCGAATTGCCGCGGTCGTCGACCGTGACCTGGCCCTCGCCTCCTGCACCGGTCCACAGGCAGCTGACGTTGGTGCAGATGCCTGGGAAGATCCGCTCGCTCGTCATCCCCACGCACTTGAGCACCGGTGGCGCGCTGTCGTCATAGACGGCGACAGGGAGCCCCGGCGCAACCGGCTCGGTGCCGCGGTTACAAACCTCGGCCGTGACGGTCGCGCCGGATGCATCGCACGTGACCTTCGCCTGCTTGACCGTGAGATCGGGAATCGCACCCGCGGTGACACCCTCGCCTGGGGCGTTCGCGCGGTAGTTGTTGAGCTCGGGCTGCGTCCAGTTGCTCGCCCACATGCTCGTGCGCGGCACGCTGCCGGTGCCGTCGATGTTGGTCACGCTGTACGCGTGCTGGTTCCAGATCGGGCGAGTGTTGACCCAGCGGTCGACGGTGTCCGCCAGCACACGCACGCCGGTCGCGGCGACCGTCGCCGGATGCGAAGCGCGACACACCTTGCCCGCGGCCGCAGGACCCGCCATCGGATCGATGCAGACAAAGCCGTCGCCTCCGCAATCGGCCTCGACGCTGCACCGGCACCGCCCGAGCGCATCGCTCGGAGCATCACGGCGACACGGCGCGGAGCTCGGGCAGTCCGAGTCGTCGAGGCACTGGACGCCGTCGAAGATCGGATCGATCAGCGGACACGAAACACTGCAATTGGTGTTCGACGTCGAGATGATCTCGGCGTTGAAGTCCGCATCGACGTCAGCGATCACGGGTGTCTCGTACCAGGTGCACGACGTGCGATAGCGCGAGTAGAGCACCTTGCCCGAGATGCCGTCGTAGACGCGGGTGAAGCACTCGTCGCCGTAGATGACCTCGGCGCGGGCATCTCCGTCGAAGTCGAACACCGACGACCCCGTCGTGTTCGAGGAGAAGTCCTGCGACTGCTGCAACCACGCGATGCCATCTGCCCGCATCGATGGGCATGACGCTGGATCCGGGGTTCCTCGGCAGTCGAGATCGAAGACGTGATAACCGCTGGCGCCGGCGGAAGCGAACTCGACGCGGCCGTCGCCGTCGAAGTCGGCGATCGTGGGCGGGCCGCCGTGACCGATCGCGGGGAGCCCGGTGCCAGGGAACACGGCGCCGTTCACGGCCGTCAAGCCGCCGGTGAACAGCTCGCGGCCGTGGATGTTGAACACCTTGGCGATGCCGGCGGAGATCACGGCGACCTCGGGGACGCCGTCCTTGGTCGCGCGATCATCCGTGCCCACCATCGGGAACGTGCCGAAGTCGGCGACGGCGGTGTGCCCGTTGCCGCCGGGCGACGCCTGCTTGACCACCCAGCGCCGGGCCGTGCGGTCCCAGCTGTAGAGCTGGGAACCGGTGACGAGCTCGGGGCTGCCATCGCCATCGACGTCGGCCACCACCGGGATATAGCCAACGCCGACGGCGTCGACCGTGCCTGCGATTGACTCGTCGATCGTCGCTCCGGTCGCGCCGTCGTAGACCGCACCGTAGAACAGGATCTCCGGCTTGCCGTCATCATCGAGGTCGTGGATCGAGGGGCCCGCCCAGTTGCACAGCGTGTCGGCGAACACGGACGTTGTTTGCCACAGCACCTCCCAGCCCGTGGGCTTCAACGTGAACGCGACCAGGCCGCCGATCGTGCGCGCCGCGACGATCTCCGGGGTCGGATCGGAGCCACCGAGATCGGCGATCGCGACCGACGCCGACGCGACCACGGTCGGGGGCGGCAGGTTCGCCTGCTGCGTGCAGTTGCGACCGTCGATGACGCGGATCACGCCGTAGTAGAGGGGATTGGTTCCCTGACACGACTCCGCGCCACCGTCGGTGAAGTTGTACGAGGTGAACACGATCGACGGCACAGCGAACTCGCCCTGCTTGTAGAACGTCGCGACCATCGGCATCGCGAGCACGTTGCGATGATCCTGAAATGGGTCCCCGGCCGGCGGGGCGAGCCACTCGCACTGCGCTCCGGGGAAGAACACACCAGGAACCGGCTCGCGCTTGCACTCGGGGTCGCTGCCACCACCGGGACCGACGCCCCACGGCAAGCACTCCGACGTCGAGAGCTCGCAGTACGAGTCGCCCGGGCAGTCCGCGCTCGTCGAGCACGGGATCGGAGGGGCGACGCACGTGTCGTAACGGCACACGTCGCCGTTCGTGCACGGCGTGGGCGGATTACATGCAGTCGCGTCCGGACCGGCATTCTGGTTATTGCAGCTACAGGCCGGAACGAACATCGCGACGACGACGAGGAGCCAGCGCATTCACCGATGGTACGCCTCGCGCGTTACTCGAGGCACTTCTTCGTGAACGCGTTGTGCTTGCACTCATCGAGGATCTTCACCTTCTCGATCCGCTTGTCGTGCCTGTCCTTGGCCGCCTTCGCATCGATCCGGTCCTGCACTGCGGCATTCTCCGCATTGATCCGGCGCAGGTTCGCCGCGGCAACGGCCAGGTCCTTGGCATCCTGGGCTTTCTTGACCTCGACGAGCGCGGCCGTCACGCGGTTCTCGAGGTTCTTGAGCGCGGCCTGGACGGCCTCGAGCTCCTGCCGGGAGCCCCGGGCGTCGTCGCGCGCGGCCTGGCGATCGCGCTCCGAGACCTGCTTGGCCGCGACCGCGTCGTCAATCGCACGCTGGCGATCGATCGCGAAGGCGCTCGATCCCACGCTGGCGAGCACCGCGAACGCCGTGACCGCGACCATCCACGTCGGTCGCTTGCGCGCGACCTCGGCGCGCCGCAGCTCCATCTCCTGTGCGAGGCGCTGCTCGTCGAGCACCGCCTGATGACGTGCGCGTTCGCCGGCCTCCGCCACCTCGGCCTGCATCCTGATCTCTCGCTCCGCCTGCACCCGTGCGTGTTCGAGCGCGAGCGCGGCGTCGCGGTCGGCCTGGACGCGCCGCGCTTCCTGATCGCGCTGGCGCTGCTGGGCCAGCTCGATGTCGCGACGCCGGGTCTCCTCCGCGGCGACGAGGGCTGCCCGCTCTGCAGCGACGCGCTCCTCCTCGATCAGACGGAGCTCGGCGAGCGACGACATCAGGGATCCATCAAAGCCTGGCTGACGGGACATGCCACGAGGACACGCGTCCCGAGCGCCGATTGCAGACGTCGATCGGCCTTGGGCCGAAACGACATCGGGCGCCACGAAGGCGCCCGATCCGTACGTCGCTCCGTGGAGCGTCGTTACATGCAGCCCTTGGCAAGCGGGTTCGCCTTGCACTCCGCCGAGATCTTCGCGCCCTTGAGGCGCTCCTTGCGAGCGGCGATCGCCTTCGCTTCGGCGATGCGCTGCTCCATCTCGTACTTGTCCTTCTGCAGCGCCTTGAGCTTGGCGGTGGCGTTCGCGCGGTCCGCATCGTTCTGCGCCGAGACGACGCTGTCGACAGCCGCGCTGACCTTCTTGTCGAGGTCTGAAAGATCCGCGGCGAGCCGCTCGACCTTCTGCTGCGCTTCCTCGGCGTCCTTGACGGCCTGCTTCGCGATCAGCTCGGCCTCTTCCTTCTTCTTCTCGGCCTCGGCAGACTCTGCCCGGCTCTGAATCGCGAACCAGATCATGCCGGCGGCCGCGACGAGAGCGAACCCCATGACGGCAAGCATCCAGGTCGGACGTTTCTTCGCGACCTCGGCGCGCCGGAGCTCCATCTCCTGCTGGAGGCGATGCTGCTCGAGTGCGGCCTGCTGACGCTGGCGCTCGGCGGCTTCTGCCGACTCGACGCGCATACGGGCCTCGCGCTCCGCGTTCTCGCGCGCTGTCTCGATCTGGAGAAGTGCGTCACGCTCCGCGCGGACGCGGGCCTCCTCGGCCTCGCGGACTGCACGCTCGGCAGCCTCGCGCGCCTGGGAGCGCTGCTGCTCCGCGGTGCGGACAGCCTCCGTCTCCTCCTGCACGCGGTTCTCCTCGATCTGTCGGAGCTCGCGCAGCGAGAACAAAACCGAATTCTCACGCTTCTCGCCTTGGGCCATGAAAGTCCTTGGACCGGGGTTACTAGCCAACCGGACTCTTCGATCAGTATCACGCAGGATCCCCCACGGCAACGCGATGTTGTGCGCGTGAGCAGCATGCGATACATCCCGTCCGCTAGATGGGTTTCGTCGATCTCCATAGCCACGTGCTGTATGGCTTGGACGACGGCGCTCCCGACCAGGCGGCGGCCCTCGCGATGCTCGACGGGCTCGCGGCCCTGGGGATCACCGAACAATGTGTGACCCCACACCAGAAGGCTGCTCAGTACCTTCCTGACTGGGATCGGATCGAGCAGACCCTCGCGCAGCTCGAGAC
>JACCQV010001212.1 GCA_013813945.1 Deltaproteobacteria bacterium
GCGAACAGCCAAGCTGCGCACCGTTCCTTCGAGGCCTTCCGCAAGACGTTCCACGCACGCGAGCTCGGCGACCTCCCGAAGTATTCGTTCAGCGCCGGAATCTCGGAGCTTGGTCTCGACGGGGGAGATCCGATCGAGCTGTTGTCGCGCGCCGATCTCCGGCTCTACGAGGCGAAGCGGCTCGGCCGCGATCGCACGATCTCTAGCGCTGTCCCGGAGCCCGGCGTGAATCCCGACCCCTCCATTCCGGGCCCGGGCGCCTGACTCAGATCGATCGCTGCTTCTCGACGAAGTTCACCAGGTCGATGTCCGTGGCCCCGGCGAGCGTCTCCGCGTCCGTGCCACCGGAATCACCATCACGCTCGAACACGAGCAGCGGGATGTCGTCGAGCTCCTTGGCCGTGCGCAGATCGCGAACGACATCATTGGCGCCGTCCGACTTGAGATCGAGAAGGATCGCTCGAGGCCGCAGCGCGCGAGCGAGCCGCGAGATCTGCACGAGCGCTCGCGTCATCGAAACCACGGTGTAGCCACGCGTCGACAGCATCAGATCGAGCTGCTGGAGGCGGCCGCGATCGTGCTCGACGATCAGTACGACGCCGCGGTCCTGTTCGAGCGCGGTCGCCGGAGGCGTGCTCACGAACGGGACTGGCTGCGTGATGCTCTTGTTCGCGTCGCGCGACCGGTACACCGCGAGCGCGATCTTGTTGAGCAGCTCGTCCACGTTGAACGGCTTCTCGACCACCTCGCTCGCGCCGAGCGTCACCAGATTCACGTTGAGCCCGTGCACGGCGGTCATGATCAGGACGGGAACCTCCGCGAACGCCGGCACCTCCCGGAGTGCCTGGAGGAACTGTCGCCCGTTCATTCCGGGCATCATCAGATCGAGGAGGATCGCGTCGGGGCGTGCCGCGTGGACGCGCTCGAGTGCGCTCTCCCCGTCGACCGCGAGATCGACGACGTAGCCCTCGTCAGACAGCACCTGACCGAGCGTCTCCCGCACCATCGGCTCGTCGTCGACGACGAGTACACGTCCTTCCTTCACCGCCGCCATTGCGTCGCGCAGCGTAGCATCCTCACCCGGGACGGGGTTACCATCGAAACGTGTCGACGACGCAGCCGCTGGCCCAGGCCTACGAAGCGTTGCGACCCCAGGTCCTCGTACGCCTGCTCGAGCTGAGGTCGACACTCGATCCCTCGCTGGGACGCCTCGATGAGGCCACGGCGCGCGCCCAGATCGGAGCGGTGCTCGATCACATCGGCAACTTCATCGCGACCGGCGATTTCGGTCTTCACCGAGCGTTCCTGCACACGTTTCTGGCGATGCGAGCGGCCGAAGCGCAGAGCCCGGCCTCGGTGCTCGCGATGCTCGTCGCGATCGGTGACACCGCGGCGCAGTGCGCACAGGACGAAGGTGCGGGTACGACCGAGGGAGCGGAGCTCACGCTGCTGCTCACGCGCGTGACGGCGAGCACGGCACGTGCGGTCAATGATCTCATCGCCGACGAGCTGGCGCGCCGGCTCGGCCACTGGGGGCAGCTCTCGGAGCGAGAGCGTGAGGGCCACCAATCGTGACGACCATCCCGCCACCTCTTGGCGTTCGCGTCGCCGGCGATACCAACGTCGGCAAGGTGCGCACCACCAACGAGGACTCGATGATCGTCGATCCGGGGCGGGGGCTCTATGTCGTCCTCGACGGCATGGGCGGCGCCAACGCTGGCGACATTGCATCGCAGACGGCGCGCGACGCGATCCTCAGCTTCGTGGCGGCGCGGCGCACGGTGATGGAACCGAAAGCGCTGATGGAGGCGGCCATTCAGTCCGGATCAGCGGCCGTGTTCGGCGCCGCTCAGGCCCATCGCGAGCGCCACGGAATGGGAACGACAGCTGTCGCGTGCCTGCTCGTCGATGCAAAGCGCGCGGTGATCGGCCACGTCGGTGACAGCCGCGCCTACTTGCTGCGCCAGGGCCGGCTGCAGATGCTGACGCGCGACCACACGATCGTCGAGGAGCTCGTCGATCGCGGTCTGCTCTCGGCGGATGAGGCGGAGCGCCATCCGTACAAGAACGTGTTGTCGCGCAACCTCGGGTCGCGTGCCGAGACGCGGGTCGACGTGGTCGAGCTCGAGCTCAAGCCCGGCGATCGGCTGTTGCTGTGCTCCGACGGGCTCTACGGCTACGCCGCGGCGGAGGCGATCCAGTACGTCCTCGGTTCCGGAGACGCACCCGAGCACGTGGCGCGCGATCTGATCGAGCTCGCACTTCGCGGCGGCGGTGGCGACAACGTGACGACGATCGTGATCGAGGCACCGCAAGCGCTCGCGACGACGACGCAGCTCGTGAAGACCAGCGGCGCGGTCGCGTGGTGGCAGCGCCGCCAGCGGTTTCTCCAGGTCGCGAAGGAGAGCGGTCTGACCCGCAACCCGATCGTGCGCGGGCTCGAGCCGAACGAGGCGCTCGAGCTTGTTGGACTCAGCTTGTGCCAGGCGATCTTCCATGACCTCGAGAAGTCGACCGGGGTGAATGTCTGGACGTTCGCGCAGAACCTCGCGGGTGGTTGGTTCGAGCGCGGCGGTGAGTGGGCGCCGCTCCGTGGAATGATGGATATCCTGGGCGAGAGTGCGCGTGTGGTCGTCGACGAGATCCGGGCGCTCGAGCCCGAGCTCGGCTTCTTGCTCGATGTCGCGGTCAGCCGCGCGCTCGTGGTGGCCGAGCTCGCACTCGGCGGTCTGCTCGCCGAACGGCTACGCCAGGTCGACAGCGAGCTCATCCAGCTCCACACCGCGGCGCAGGAGACGATGGATGCGCCTGCGCTCGATGACGGCGCGAACCTCAATGATACGGGCGAGCGCTTCATCGAACGCCCGACGATTCCGTTTCTGCGCGCCGATCGCCCGATCACCAATCCCGGTGAGTCTGCCGAGGTGATGAATGCGATCGAGAAGACACTGACGATCGCGCGGGCGCGCACGGCGCCGCGAGCCGAGCTCGTGAAGCAGGTGTTGACCGGCCTCGAGGCGGTCGCGATGGACTCCGCCAGCAACTTCGCCGCCTCGGTGATCGCGGCGCGCGACCTCTATGGCACGCGCACCGTCGATGAAGCCGGCGTGATGCCCCTGTTCGACGCCCTCGATCAAGCACGGATCCTGACGGCCTCGAGCGTGCATCAGATCCAGGCCTCCCCTGCGACCCGCGCGCGAGTGCTTCGCGTGATCAGTGCCGCGCATCAGCGGCTCGTCGGCGCCGCGACCGGCCTGGTCCTCGAGGCGACCGCGCCGCACAGCGAGAAGCTGCGCGAGTCGCAAGCCGTGACCTCCGAGCTCCGTGACAAGGTGGCCCAGGCCGAGCGCAAGCGCGCCGAGCTCGAGCGTCGGTTCGCCACGAACGTCGACCCGAGCTTGCCGTGGGGAGCCCGCGGTACGACGGAGTGGTGACCATGGCCGAGCAAACAGATCTCGTCGAAGCCGTCAGCGTCCTGCGCGACGAGGTGCTCGAGACCGCGGAGCACGGCGACCGCGATCCACCGGGCTCCGAGGTCTTCGACGCGCTCCTGCGCGCGCTGTCGATCGGCGGCGAGTCGGTCCCCGGACTGGACTTGCAGCTGCACGAGTCCGTATCCCGCCGTCTCGCGTGGGGCGATAGCGAGGAAGTCGCACTCTCCGATGCGGAGATGGTGTTCGACCGGCTGATGATCGCGGTCGAGCGCGCGTTCCGCGATCCCGACGATCAGATCGTCGTCGTCGAGGCCGCGCTCCAGGTCGCCGTCACCGTCGCGCGCGTCGTGTCGCTCGCGGCAGTCGCCCGTGCGACTCGCGATCGCGCGTCGCGGATGCGCGAGGAGATGTCACAGCGCCAGCTCTCGGAGGTTCTCGAGAAGCAGAAGGCCAACATCGCCAAGCTCGAGCAGGACCTCAAGTCCGGCTTTCGCTGACGGTCACCTCTTCGGCGGCGGGAACGCGTAGCGGCCGCTCGACATCGCGCGATCGACCTCGGGCAGCATCTCGTGGCGGGCACGGACGATCGTGCTCTCGATCTCGTTCTTGTACGTGAACACGCGGATGAAGCAGCCGACCGCGATGAGCGCGAGGGCGAACGAGATGATCGGGAAGCCACCGCTGGTGAGGCCGAGCACGAAGCCGCCGAGGGCCGCGGCGACGTAGAGCTTGCCCTTGGTGATCAGCTGGCCCCATCGCGAGGCGATTCCCTGGGCGGTGCCGTCATAGGTCGGCATCGTCGTCGATGCGATCATGACCGGATCGGGGGTGCCGACCATCGCGGCGGTCTTCATGGCTGCGCCAATGGCCTCGCCGAATGTGCCCTGCATGCCGCGGGCGACCATCTCGGCCTGGTTCGGGTTCGTGCGCAAGAGGTGGATCAGGGAGTGGCGTGCCGCCGGGTAGGACAGACCACCGAACGTCTTGGTGACCGAGATCAGCAGCAGGCCGACGCCGCCGATCCCGAGCGCATACTGGCCGATCGTCTTGATCAGCGCGGTCGGCGACTTCTTCTCGACGGGAATCAGCTCGCCGTTCTCGTCGTACTTCGGCTCGTCATCCGAGCAGGACACGACGCACGTCGCGCACAGCACCCCGAGCACGAGCAGGATCCGCTTCATGGTACCGCCGCGGGGATGTCGGCGCTGATCGCGTCGAGCAGCGCCTCGAGACCGTCGTCCCGTTCGACGAACCGGTGCACGAGCTCGTGCGCTCCCTTGCCGGTGGTCCGGACGATCCGGCGTGCCGTGGGCTGTGATTTACGGATGCCCTCCATGATCGGGTAGATCCGTGGATCCGAGACGTCGAGCTCGGCGATCACCGCGTCGAGCTCGATCTTGTGATCGATCACCTCCGCGATGCTGTCGTCGTCGCTCGCGAACAGAACGTCCCAGCCGCTGGTGACGTAGAGCGCCATCGCGCCGCGCTGCCGGTGACCGTCGCCGACGACGAGCACACGCAGGCGCTTGCCTTTCTTCTCGGGCGGCAACGAGCTCCGGGCGGCCGCAGCCACGATCACGCCCCACTCCTCGGGTGGCTCGATCAGGATGATCCCGAGGCTCCAGCTCGGCGACACCGCTTCGCGAACGACGTCGCCGATGACCTCGAGGGCGGTGCCGCTGTTCGGCTCGAACAGGGAGACCGAGATCCGCGTTCCGAGCGGAAACCATGCGGCGGTATCGAGGCACAGTCCGACCTCCGAGACGTCGCGAGTGCGGCAGACCGCCGTCTCGCCGCCCAGCAGAGGCTGTGCCTTGGCGGCGATGTCGATGCGGTAGCGAGGAGCTCGACGCGACAACCTGACGTCAGTCTGCCACAGCGGGGCGCGTCCATGGGCGCGACCTGTACGTCGCTGGATGACAGCCCCCTTGAGCCCCCGCGGATTGACCCCCCCGCGCCAGACGCGCAAGCTCCAGCCATGACCACCGCTTCCCGGATCGCTGTGAGCGCCCTGGTGCTCGTCGCGATGCCGCGCCTCGCCGCTGCCGAGCGGGACATCGTGATCGAGACGCCCGGCGAACGATCGACCGCCAACAAGGCCGCGCTCGGGGGGCTGCTCGGCGCGGGCTTGATCGTCGGTGGGCTCGGCGTGTTCTGGCACCTCGACTCGCGGTCGGCAGCGGATGACGTGTCCGCCAGCAAGTTCACCGGGGAGGCGTGGACCGCAGAGGACCGCGCCGTCGCCGACCGCGGCGATCGCTCGAAGACACGCGCCACGATCGCCTATGGCATCGGCGGCGCACTGCTGGTCGGTGCGGCGATCGCCTTCATCCTCACCGATCCACCGTCGGAGACCGTGGTGATCACACCGCGGGGCACCCCGACGGTCGCACCCACCGAAGGCGGCGCCGTGCTCGGCGGGATGTGGAGCTTCTGATGCGCGCTGCAGCAGCCCACGCTCTGGTTGCCCTCGCGATCACGGCATGCACGCCCGACATCGCACCGGGCGCGTACC
>JACCQV010000008.1 GCA_013813945.1 Deltaproteobacteria bacterium
GGCCACAGTCGCTGCGAGATTCGCGGCGCGCTCGGGCTCGGGGACCGCCGCGGCGCGCACGTTGACCAGCACCACGCGGCGCTTCGCCTCGTGTGCCTCGAGCAACATGCTGATGTTGTTCACCGCATCCTCGAGCGAGGCGATCTGTCGACTCCGGTCCTGGTGTTCCTGGTGCCGCGCGCGCTGCTCGCGATCGCGCTGGGCCTTCGAGCGGAGGTCGGCGAGGTGAGCCGCGATCGCGGTCTGCCACGTCGAATCGGCGGCTTTCGTCAACAGGTCGATGACGTCATCGGCCGACTTGTTCAGATCGATCATCGTCGACACGACGAGCTCGCGAGCGGCAGCCCCGTACGCGTCGGCGAGCCACTGCGTTTTCTCGTCGAGCGTGAAGTCGGCCGAGGTCCTCGACGTGCTGATTACGGTACCCAAGCCGGGGAAGCTCATGGCCGACATGACTAGCCCTCCCCATTCGCGTCATCGGCCAGCCTGCGACCATCCGGGGTGTTGCGGAACTGCGCGAGCCCTTCGGTCCACATCTTCGAGATGCCCTTCGACGTGCAGAACGCCTCGAGACCGGACGTCAGCGCGGCCATTGCATCGGAGCGTTTGACCGTTGGCGTGACGGGCGATGCCGCAGGACGTGACGGCTGCGCCGGGTTCTCGTCGTAGGCGCGCTTGAGAGCTGCGCCTTCGTCGGTCGCCGCGAAGCGAGCGAGGCCGAGCGTCCAGACCTTGTCGATCTTGTTCGTCGCGCAGTACGCCGCGAGCCCCTTCTCGAGCTTCTCGAGCGGGCTGTCGTAGAAGCCCTGCGCGCGGAGCTTGTCGTCGTGCTTCTCGAAGGCCCGCTCCAGCGTAGCGAGAGGATCGCGCGCGGCCTTCTGGATCGACACCACGGCGCCTTTCGCGACCGCGTGATCGGCGAGCCACGTCTTCGCGAACTCGCGACCGGCGCGAGCGTGGTTCTTCGCCGCGGCAATCGCGGCGTCGCGGCCTTGGGTGAGCTCGAGATCGTCGAGGAAGTCGTAGAGGTCTTTGGTTGACAGATTCATGATCGGTTCCTTGTGATGTGTGGATACGAAATCGAAATCGGTGAAACGGAGCTGCCGCCCCAGCTCGAGCCGCCGTCGAGCGCGGCCCACGGGTCGTCGAGGTTGCTCGGCGCCTCGACGTAGTTGTCGATGTCGCCGCCGAAGCACTCGCCGGGTTCGGAGATGCGCGCGCTCTGGCGGTTCAACTCGATCACGGCGTACGCGCTCGCGTCGGCGATGTCGTCGTGTTTTGCCGCGAGCGTGGCCTCGTCGACCAGAACCTCCGAGAGAGGGTGCCCGGCAGGCAGGTAGCAGCAGCCACTCTCGACGGTGGGAGCGATGAGGCTCAACCGGGCAGCTTTTGAATGCCGCGGCACTTCCGCGATCACGCCGGGTATTGATCCGCGCAAGGTCTCGATCACGGCGGCGCCGTTGCCAGCTTTCTCGATTACGACTTTGCAACCAGGCCATCGCGCGGCGAACCGCTGGATCATGTCGAGCTGGCGCTCGAAGCCGCAACGCTCGCGCCATGCATCGAGCAGATAGCGGCCCGAGCGAGACGAACCCCACGCGGCGATGGCGGCGTAGTCCCCTTTCTCGCTGCCAAACTTCACTCCGCCCGCGCGTGGATCGAGTCGCATGTGAGCTCGACGAGACTCGTTCTCGGTACAGCGATAGTCGATCTGCGCCTCGCTCGGTTTCACGAACGGCTGAATCCCGTACTGGTGGCCAGCGTGTTCAGGCGCCTAGGACTCTTCCTCGTGTGTTATGTCGCGAGACGCGGCTCACGCAAGCGAGGTCCCGATCTGGTGGTGCCAAGCCCGGCGTCCGCCCCGGCCCAAACGTCGTTATCGCGCCTATTGGCTCGGTGCTATAGAGGCCCAGTTCATGCGGACCGATGCTGCCGACGCCAAGGGACTGCTACCGGAGGGCCCATCGGGCTACGACCTCCGTGAGCGACTCGTGATCGGGCCGAGCTCGGTGGTGTATCGAGGCGTCGCTCGGGTCGACGGCAACGCCGTACTGCTGACGACCACACGCGGCCGTCCATCGTCGCGCGACGTTTCGGACTTCTCCCGGGAGTACGCGATCCTGACCCGGATTTCGGGCGCTCCGATCGTGCACGCACTCGGTCACGAGGTCATCGAGGGGCGTCCGTGGTTGATTCTCGAGGATGTCGGTGGTCAGCCGCTCACCTCGGTGGTTGCCCGCTTCCGGGCACCTGACCGCGCTGTCACCCTCGCACTCGAGATCTCTCTCGCCCTTGCTGAGGTTCACCGCCGAGGCATCGTCCACCAGAGGCTCGAGCCACGCCACATCATCGTACTGGACGACGGAACGGTCCGGCTGACAGGGTTCGCGAGCTCGACCGAGCGGCTCTCCGAGACGCCGACGCGGATGCTCGACGGGACGCTCGCGTACGTCGCGCCCGAACAGACCGGGCGCTTGAACCTGCAGGTCGACGAGCGTGCCGATCTCTACGCTTTCGGGGTCGTCTTGTTCGAGCTTCTGACCGGGACGCCGCCGTTCGATGCACCCGACGCGGCTGGATGGATCCACGCCCATCTCGCGAAGCAACCCGCCGCACCCGACTCGCTCGATCATCGGATCGCGCCGTCGCTGAGCGCGATCGTGCTCAAGCTGCTCGCAAAGGATCCCGCGGATAGGTACCAGCATGCGCGGGGCCTCGCGCGGGACCTCGAACGCTGCGCGACCGCGCTCTCTCACGGCGATCAGACGCGCTTCGAGCTCGGCACGGATGATGTCACGGACGTGTTCCGTGTCTCGGAGCGCCTCCACGGACGCGAGCGCGAGGTCGCCCGGCTGGTCGCGGGGTTCGAGCGCGCGATCGCGGACTGTTCGTGCGTCATCAGCTTGGTTCCCGGCTATTCCGGCATCGGTAAGACGTCGGTGGTCTCGGCGCTATACCAGCCGGTTGCACGAGAACGCGGTCGATTCATCAGCGGAAAGTTCGACCAGTACAAGCGCGACATTCCGTACCAGACGATCGTGCAGGCGTTCCGCGGCTTGATGCGCGATGTCCTCTCCGCGAACGCCGAGCCTCTGGCCGACTGGCGTAGACGCGTCGGCGACGCGCTGGGTGCGAATGCCGGCGTGCTCGCCGACGTGATCCCCGAGCTTTCGACGCTCCTCGGACCATTGCCGCCGATCGCCGAGCTGGGCCCCCGGGAGGCGCAGAACCGCTTCGAACGGGTGTTTCTCGCGTTCGTCCGCGTGTTCGCCCGCGTGGGACACCCACTCGTGCTGTTCCTCGACGACATGCAATGGGCCGACGATGCGACGCTCGGGTTGCTACAGTCACTGGGCGCGCCATCTGCGGTGCCGAGCCTGCACGTCGTGCTCGCGTACCGGGATAACGAGGTGGGACCGGATCATCGGTTCGCCCTTGCGGTCGATGCCCTCCGTGCTGAGGGGGCGACGCTGGAGACCATCCCTGTCCGCGACCTCGAGCCTCCGCACGTGATCGCACTGGTTGCGGAAACCGTGAATCGTACGAGCCACGATTCCAGCGTCCGCGCGCTCGCGCTCGCGCTTTCGGAGAAGACCGGAGGTAACCCGTTCTTCATTCGCGAGCTGCTCCAGCAGCTTCACGGTCGCGGTCTGTTCGCGTTCGACGCCCAGCGGAACCGGTGGGACTGGGACGAGCGCGCGACGGACGCCGTCGACGTCGCGGGAAACGTCGTCGATCTCCTTGTGATGCGGCTCTCGAACCTGCCCGTGCCGATGCAGCGCACCCTCGCGGTCGCCGCGTGCTTCGGGAATCGCTTCGACATCGAGTCACTTGCGGAGGTTCTGCAGATGTCGGCGGGCGACGTATCGGCGGCGCTCTCGGGTGCGCGAAGGGATGGGCTGGTCGTCGCCGTCGGCGACAGCTGCGACACGGGGGCGTTCCGGTTTCATCACGATCGGATCCAGCAGGCAGCGTACTCGCGGCTCGCCGACGACGAACGAACACTCGCGCACCTGCACATCGGCCGTGTTCTGCGCGCCCGGTTTCAGGACGGTTCCGACGATCTGCTGTTTGATGCTGTCGAGCATCTGAACCGGGCGCGGACGATCGCGTCCGACCCAGGCGAACGAAGAGAGATCACGCTGTTGAACCTCGCGGCAGGGCGGCGCGCCAAAGCCGCCGCGGCCTGGGGGCCGGCACAGGTCTACTTCGAGAACGCGGTGTCCCTCGGTGGCGAGCATGCCTGGACGAGCCATCGCGACGAGACGTTCGGCGCCGTGCGGGATCTCGCCGAATGCGACTTCCTGACGGGGCGATTCGATCGAGCAGCCATCCACTTCGACGACCTGCGCGGCCGCTCGGTGTCCAGGATCGAACGCGCCGGTGTCGTCACGCTGCACGTGCGGCTCCTGATCGTCACCGGCCGCTACGACGATGCACTCGACCTCGCGGTACGAGAGCTCGAGTCGTTCGGAGTGTCGTTCCCGATCGGCGACCCCGAGATCGCCGCGGCGATCGAGGTGGGGCACAGGAGGCTCGAGCACTTCGACTTCCAGTCGATGGCAGCGATGCCAGTGCTCGGCGATTCCGAGCCGAGGGCGCTCATCAACTTGCTCGCGAGCCTGCCGCCCGCGGTCTATTCGCGGAGGCCGGCGATCCTGCCCCTGCTCGCGATGAAGATCGTCCAGCTCTCGATCGAGCACGGAAACTGCGAGGCTTCGTGCTTCGGGTACAGCCTGTACGCGATGATCCTCGCAGCGACCTTGGGCGAGCCGGCACGGGCATTGGAGCTCTCGCAGGCGTCGATCGCGCTGACCGATCGGCTGGACGATCCGCGGTTGCGCGCGCCCGCCGTCCACATCCACGCGAACCATATTCTGTTCTGGAGTCGCGGTTACGACACGGCGATTCCGTTCCTTCAGCGCGCGTACGAGGCGGCGATGCACGTCGGTGACATCACGATCGCCGCCTACGTGACGTTCATGGGGGCATGGCAGGAGATCGAACGCGGGCACGAAGTCACCGAGACCCAGCGCGCACTCGCTATCCACGATGCCCGCGCCGAAGCGTCGCGTCACGCCACCGCGCGTGATGTGGTGCGGTTACAAATACAGTTCGGTCGGGCGCTCGCGGGCGAAACGCTGGATCCGCTGAGTTTGACCACCAGCGACTTCGACGCGGATGCAGCGCGGCTCCGGATTTCTGCCGCGGGCCTCGATACGGGTCTCGTCACGCACGATCTACTGCGCGCGATGCTCGCGTGGCTGCACGGCCGCTTCGCCGAGGCTGAAGCGGCGCTCGAATGCGGATCCGCGGCGCTCGCTGCGGCGTACTGCCTGCCGATCGAGACCACGTGGGCTCTATTCGACGCGCTGACAGCCGCCGCGCTGTGGGACGACGCCAGCGCAGAAGCACGCGGCACGCTCTCGGCGAAGGTCCGGAGCGCGGAGGCTCGGCTGCGGCGGTGGGCGAATGACTGCCCTGAAAACTTCGAGGCGAAGCACGCGCTGGTGCTCGCCGAGATGGCGCGTCTCGATGGGCGAACGCGCGACGCGGACCGCGAATACGAGCACGCCTTCGTCGCGGCTCGACGCTCGGGGATGCTGCACCTCCAGGTGATCGCGTCGCAACTCGCCGCCCGGGTGGCGCTTGCCAGTGGACTCGAACATGTGGCGCGAACGTGGCTGCGCGAACAGCACGACGTGCTTCGGGCATGGGGAGCGACGGCGCTGGTTACCGCGATGGAAGCAACGCACCCGTATCTGCGTACGACAGCGAGTGAGGCGAGCGGAGGTCTCGCACAACTCGACGCCCTCGCGGCGATCAAGGCATCGCATGCACTCTCGCGCGCG
>JACCQV010000045.1 GCA_013813945.1 Deltaproteobacteria bacterium
GTCGGGATCCTCGCCGTGACGGCGGTCGCCTCGTGCTCGAGCAAGGGCGACCCCCCCGCGGCGCAGCCTGGTGTGGCAGCCGGCAAGGTCCTCGAGCTCAGCGGTACGGTGACCGCGACACGGGGCAGCGCGGTGCGGACGCTCGCGACAGGCGGCGAGATCTCCGCGGATGACGTCATCGATACGTCCGCAGATGGCCGCGTCGTGATCCTCGTCAGTCACAACAATGCGCGCTGGGATCTCGGACCGAACAAGCACAGCAAGGTCAGCGAGTCGATCGCGTGGACTGCGGCGAAGCAGGACCGTCCCGCGACGGCGGTGATCGAGGAGTCCGGCACCGCCGGTCGCCACGCCGAGAAGACCGCGGCCACGACGGATACTACGACCGCGGAACCGCGTCAGATGATCCAGGACCCGGGCGACGGCTTCCAGACCAAGAGCACCAAGGCGCCGGAGCCGAGCCGTGCACCTGCCGTCCCGAGCGCGCAGCCGATGCCGCCTGCGGACCAGAAGATGGAGGCGCCCAAGGACGCGACGAAGGAAGCGACGAACGATGCGCGGGAGGAGGCGACCCGCAGCTCGGGTCGGCCCAGCGACAACGCAGGAGCCGACCTCGAGGTGGGCCGTCGCAAGGCCGACCTCGACAGCGAGTCGATAGATCCCGTACGCGAGCTTCAGCGCGAGATCCGCGAGATGTTCGCGCGGGACCGCGTGGCGATGCGCGCGTGCTTCGACGCGGCGATGCCGCCCGTGCTGGTCCAGATCATGATCACCAACGGCGTCTACACGATCACGACGGTGGACCGTGCAGCGACGACGGAGTCCCGCGCGTGCCTGGCGAAGATCGCGAAGAGCCTGAGCTCGCCCATGAAGATCGAGAAGACGGTCTCGATCAAATACACGCTGAACAAGAACTAGAGCGAACTCAGAGCGAACTAGAGCCGGATCAGGCTCGGCTCGAGGCCGAGCTCCTCGCACATCGCGGCGAGTGCCGGACGATCCGGACCGCGCCAGCGCATCGCGTCGAGGTCGCAGGGAATCGGGCAATCGACCCGCAACGTCGCGAGCGTGCGATACAGCGTCGCCTCCGCACGGTGCTCGCGCAACGACAGCGCGAGCCGATCGATGCCGCGCAACCCTGGCACGTGCCACTGCGCCGGATCATCAGGGATCGCGGCGACGGTCTTCCAGACGGTGAGGACCTTGGCCGCAGAGCTCTTGCCCCAGCCCGGAAGCCCGGGGATGCCATCCGCCGTGTCGCCAACGAGCGCGAGCAGATCCGGGATCGATTCGGGGAGCACGCCGTGCTTCGCGATCACGCCGGTCTCGTCGAGGGTTACGTCCTTCCAGCGATCCCAGCACACGACGCGCGTGCCGATGACGCACTGGCACATGTCCTTGTCGACCGCCGCGATGACGACCTTGTCCACGGTGGGATCCGCGGCGTTGCGTGCGGCTGCGGTCGCGATCGCATCGTCGGCCTCGAAGTCGATCATCGGCCAGACGAGGAGACCGAGCGATGCGGCGGCGCGCTCGGCGAGCTCGAACTGCGCGAACAAGCGCTCGTCGATTCCCTCCCCCGTCTTGTAGCCGGGGAACAGGTCGTTGCGGAACGACTCGATCACGTGGTCGTAGGCGACGCCCGCGTGGGTGATCGCTCCTCGTCCCAGCACCCCCGCCAGGCTGCGCAGGACCGAGCGCGCGGCACCGACCTCACGACCATTGTGCTGTGCCGGTGGAGCGCCAAACCACGCCCGGAACAGCTCGTACGTTCCGTCGAACAGGTGAACTTGCACGCTCGCCCCCATAGCACGATAGCTCACGGTATAGCTCCGCCATGACCCGCTGCTGCGCCGCGCTCGTCTCCGCTGCGCTCGCCTGCGGGAGTCCGCCAAGGATCTCCATGCCAGCTCATGAACGCTCGCCGCTCGCCGCCGATGCCGTCGCCGGAGTCACCGACCCCACGCTGAGCTCGGTGATCGCGGATCACTGGGAGTACATGATGTCGTGGGCTCCGACCTGGGCGACGACACTCGGCGATCATCGGTTCGACGATCGCCTCGCCCCACGCGACGTTGCTGCGATCCAGCGCGCGGCGGCGGAGCGCGATGTGCTGCTTGGTCGCATCCGGGCGATCGATGCAGCCGCGCTGGGTCGTGCCGATCGGATCACCCACGCGATGCTGCGCGGCAAGCTCGAGGCGGAGCACGGACTCGACGCCTGCAACTTCCACGAATGGATGATCGACAGCGGCGGCGGTAGCTTGCTCGGCGAGCTGTCGTACCTGGTGGAGTCGCACACCGTGAAGCTGCCGAGCGACGCCGCGAATCTGGTGAAGCGACTCGGGCAAGGCTCCGAGCTCGTCGACGCCACGATCGCAAACCTGACGGTCGGGCTGCGAGCGGGCCGCGTGACCTCGGCGGAGAAGCTGCGGCGAGCAATCGATCAGCTCGACGGGGAGCTCGCGAAGCCGCTCGCGACCTGGGCGATGGCGAAGCCGGCATGGGAGGCCACGACAGGTATCGATGCGTGGCCAGCCGGCGAGCGCGCTCGGCTTGCGAGTGAGCTTCGCACGGTGGTGAGCGCGCAGATCGCACCGGCGATCACGCGGCTCCGCGACTTCCTCCGCGAACGCGTGATGCCGGCAACGCGCTCGGAGCTGGAAGGGCTCGCGGGTTTGCCCGACGGTGAGGCGTGCTATCGGGCGACGATCCTGAACCACGTCGGCCTGCCGATGACGCCCGACGAGCTGCACGCACTCGGACTCTCGGAGATCGCACGCACCGATCGCGAGATCGCTGCACTCGGCCAGCGCGTGCTCGGCACGCCGGATCTGGCATCGACGATCATCCGGCTCCGCACCGACAAGGCGCTGTACTTCACGTCCGGCGCCGAGATCCTCGCCGCTGCCCAGAAGGCGCTCGATCGCGCCAAGGTAGCGACGCCGCAGTTCTTCTCGGTGTTGCCGAAGACGGACTGCGTGATGCGCGAGATCCCCGCCTACGAAGCCCCGTACTCGACGATCGCGTACTACCGCCAGCCGCACTACGACGGCAGCAAGCCGGGCGAGTACTTCGTCAACACGTACAAGCCCGAGACGCGTCCGCGCTTCGAGCTCGAGGCCTTGACGTGGCACGAGTCGATCCCGGGGCATCACACGCAGATCGCGATCGCGCAGGAGCTCGGCGCACTGCCGGCGTTTCGCAAGCTCGATGGCTCGACCGCGTACGTCGAGGGCTGGGCGCTGTACACCGAGCGGCTCGCGGATGAGATGGGTCTGTACTCGTCGGATCTCGATCGTATGGGCAAGCTCAGCTACGACGCGTGGCGAGCATCGCGCCTTGTCGTCGATACAGGTCTGCACGCGAAGGGCTGGACGCGGTCGCAGGCGGAGACGTTCATGCGCGATCACACCGCGCTCACGGAGGTGAACATCTCGAACGAAGTCGATCGCTACATCGGCTGGCCCGGGCAAGCGCTCGCGTACAAGGTCGGACAGCTCGAGATGTTGCGGTTGCGCGCGCTTGCGGAGCAGCGGCTCGGCGCGAGGTTCGACATCAAGGCCTTCCACGCAACGGTCCTCGGCGTCGGCGCGGTGACGCTGCCGGTGCTCGGTGACGTCGTCGGTGCGTGGATCGATTCGCAGGTGCAGTGAGCGAGCAACCACAGCTCGTCCGCGGACTCGGTCCGTGGCAGGCAGCGTCGATCTGCGTGGGTACGATCATCGGTACCGGCGTGTTTCTCAAGGCCGCCGTGATGGCGCAGATCGGTGGCTCTGCCGCATGGGTGCTCGCGGCGTGGGCAGTCGCCGGCCTGCTGTCGCTCGCGGGCGCGATGACGTACGCGGAGCTCGGCGGAATGTTCCCGCGCGCCGGTGGCGAGTACGTCTATCTCCGCCGGGGCTACGGCCCGCTGATGGGCTTCCTCTACGCGTGGAACCGGTTCTGGATCGCGACACCCGGCTCGATCGCCGCGTACGCCGTCGGCAGCGCGACGTTTCTGTCGCCGGTCCTGCCGATCGATGCGCTGGGCGGTCAGGTGCCCGTCGCACTCGGACTGATCGCGGTGTTCACGGCCGTCAACTGCCTCAACGTCCGCTCCGGCGGGAACTTCCAGACCGTGCTGACGATCCTCAAGGTCGTGATGATCGTGGGCATGGCCGTCGGCGCGCTGCTGACGCCGAGCGGCGAGTGGTCGCGCGTCACCGAGGCCGGTGCCTTTCCGGGCTGGAGCGCGTTCGGTGCCCTCGTGCTCGCAGCGCTCTGGGCATACGACGGCTGGAACAACCTGCCGATGGCCGCCGGAGAGGTCCGCGATCCGACGAGGAACCTGCCGCGCGCGATCGTCGGTGGCGCACTCGGCGTGCTCGCGATCTACGCGCTCGTCAACCTCGGCTACTTCCGTGCGCTGCCGTTCTCGGAGATCGTCACCGCGAGCTCGACCGCCTATCCCGACGCACCTGCCGTCGCACAGAAGGTCGCGACCCAGTTCCTCGGAGCGCCGGCTCAGGCACTGCTCGCGATCGCGATCGCGGTGTCCGCGCTGTCAGCAATGAACGGCTCGATGCTGACCGGAGCGCGCGTGCCGTACGCCGTTGCCAAGGACGGCCTCGCTCCGCGCCAGCTCGCGCACCTCAATGCGGCGCGCGTTCCGATGGTCGCGGTGCTCGTCCAAGGTGCGCTCGCGTGCGTGTTCGCCCTGAGCGCGCGGTTCGATCAACTCACCGATGCCGTCGTGTTCGCGTCGTGGTTGTTCTATGCGCTCAACGCGGGTTCGGTGTTGCTGCTGCGCCGGCGCGATCCGGATCGAGTCCGGCCGTTCAAGGTTCCGGGGTTTCCGGTCGTGCCGCTCGTGTTCGTCGCGCTCGCGACGCTGCTGCTCGTCAACACCGTGATCACGGCGCCACAGCCGAGCGCGCTCGGCCTCGGGATGACCGCACTCGGAGCGCTGGTCTTCGTCGTGTTCCTGCGCGGTCGCGCCAGGTCAGCCGCCGAGTCGGACGAGTAGCGCGCCGAGCTCCTCGGCGTCGGGCATCCTGCGTTGGCGGCGGTCGTACTGGGCTGCAAGAGCGCCCGCGTGATCGAACACGTAGATGGTGGGAACCTTCGGTGGTCTGCCGAGCGCGGTGAACAGCGCATCATCGGCAGCGATCACGCGCAGCCATGGTGCACTCGCCGCGACGTACGCGCGCAGGGCGGTCTCGCTGCCCCGGGCGGCGTACTCCTCGTGCGGCTTGTAGCTGATCCCGAGGATCCGGATGCGCGGGTGTGCCGCGCGCAGGGATGCGAGGACGGCCAGCTCGACCTTGCAGTGCTGGCACCACGACGCGAACACGACGACCACCGTCGCGGGTGCCGTGCTGGTGCCGACGGGGGCTCCGTCGAGGTCGGCGCTCGCCTCGATATTCCCGAGAACGGACCCCGGTGCCCGATCCTGGGTAACTGGGGTAGCCGCGCAGCTAACTGCCAGCAACACGGCGATGGCGCGCTGCGGCGTCACCAAAACGTCACTGCCGGATTCTCTTGCATGAGATGGCAACGGTGACCACATTCGTTGCATCGTAATTCCGAGGAGCCACCGTTGACCACACTCTATCTCGCTGCCGTTGCCTTCGGAGTCACGCTGCTCGTCGCGTCGCTCGTGATGGGAAGCAAGGACACCGATTCAGGCGACGCTGGAGACGGTGAATTCGGACTCGGGGTCGCACCGGTCACGTCACTCCGGTTCTGGGTGTTCCTGCTCGCCTTCGGCGGTGGTGCCGGCTTCGCGCTGACCAAGCTGGGGTCGAATCAGCTTGTCGCCGCGCTCGGTGCGCTCGGTGTCGGCTGGGCTGCCGGTGCAATCGCGGTGTACGTCGTGAAGAAGGTTGGCAAGGGCAGCGTCTCCAGCGGTGTCGAAGCCTCCGAGCTGGTCGGCACGACCGGGACGCTCACGCTCCCTGTCGGACCCGGCAAGCCAGGCAAGGTTCGCGTCGACATCAAGGGCAGGTCCGAGGACTTCGTAGCGTCTCTCCACGAGGCCGGTGAAGAGCTCCCGACGGGGACGCCGGTCCTGATCGTCGAAGAAGGCGAGCGCGGTTCATTGCTCGTCGCCAAGGGCGAGATGTAGCTTCGCTTCGTCTGGCGGGGCTGGACGGTCGAGTGTCGTGATGGTCCGCAGGCGCGTGTGCGTCAGCGGTCGTGCTGTGTCGTGAGTGTTTCGTTCAACCGGAGGTTCGTATGGACAAGATCCCACCTGAAATTCTCGGCGGAGTAGGGGCCGGCGTCGCCGTCCTCCTCGTGCTGATCATCCTTCGCTACCTGCTGCGGATCTGCAGGCCGAACGAGATCCTGATCTTCTCCGGTCGCAAGCACAAGACTCCGGATGGACGCACGGTCGGCTACCGCGTCGTGTTCGGTGGCCGCGGCATGCGAATCCCGGTCGTCGAGAGCGTCCACGAGATGGACGTCTCGCTGATCTCGGTACCGATGCAGGTCCAGGGCGCGTACTCCGAGGGCGGCATTCCGCTCAACGTTCACGCGATCGCGAACATCAAGGTGTCCACGGATCGCCGGTTCGTCGGCAACGCGATCGAGCGCTTCCTCGGTATGGGGCGCAACGAGATCGCGCGCGTCGTCAAGGAGACCCTCGAAGGTCACCTCCGCGGCGTGTGCGCGACGCTGACGCCGGAGGAGATCAACCAGGATCGCCTGAAGTTCGCGCGCCAGCTCGAGCAGTCGGCGGGCCCTGACCTCGAGAAGATGGGCCTCGAGCTCGACGTCCTCAAGATCCAGCACATCGCGGACGACCGGAACTACCTCGAGAGCATCGGCCGCCAGCGGATCGCCGAGATCCTGCGGACGGCGGAGGTCGCGGAGTCCGATGCCGTGCGGCTCGCGGAGCAGGCCGAGGCGGGTGCACGCGCACGCGGCGAGGTCGCGATGACGAACGCGCAAGCAGCGGTCCAGCGCAAGCAGAACGAGCTCCGCCAGATCAAGGCAGAGGTCGATGGCGAAGCGGGTTCCGAGGAGAATCGTGCCGAGGCCGCTGGCCAGCAGGCGCGCG
>JACCQV010000048.1 GCA_013813945.1 Deltaproteobacteria bacterium
GTACCCGTCGCCGCAGACGTTGAGCTGGCAGTTCGCCTTGCACGTGACGCTGCCGTTGCCGTTGCTGCCTGCGGCATCGCACTGCTCGCCGGCCGCGGCGTTGGTGTAACCGTCGCCGCACGAGACCGCCGTGCAATCGCCATCGCAGGTCGTCGAGCTCCCACCGGTGTCACACGCCTCGCCGGGGATGTACCGGTAGCCGTCACCGCAGGTGTTCAACCTGCAGTTGCTCCGGCAGGTGACCTGGCCGTTGCCGTTGGTGGCGCCGACGTCGCACTGTTCGCCGCCGCCCGCTCCAGCGAGCGTGTTGAGGAAGCCGTCGCCGCACACCGGCAGCGTGCAATCGGAGTCGCAGCTCGCGGTGGTCCCGCCGGTGTCACAGGCTTCACCGGGGATGTAGCGATACGCATCGCCGCAGACATTGATACGGCAGTTCGAACGGCACGTCGTGTTGCCGTTGCCGTTCGTCGCGCCGCTGTCGCATTGCTCGCCGGCGATCGCATTGAACACGCTGTCGCCGCACAGCGGCGCCGTGCAGTCGCTGTCACATGACACGGAGTTGCCCCCCGTATCGCAGATCTCTGCCGCCGGGATGTTGCGATAGCCATCACCGCAGTTCGGCATACTGCAGTCGGGATCGCAGGTCGCGGTCGCCACGTTGCCACCGGGATCGCAGGTCTCTCCCGCGAGCGTGTCGAGGATCATGTTCCCGCACGACTCGTTCGACTGGCAGTTGTTCGCGCAGCCATCGCTGCTGACGCTGTTGCCGTCGTCGCAGCTCTCGCCGCTCGACGCATCCACAACGCCGTTGCCACAGCTCTCATCGCTCTGGCAATCGGCGCTGCACTCGTCACCGCCGATCGCGTTGCCGTCGTCGCAGAGCTCGGTGACGTCGGTCATCCCGTTGCCACAGCTCTCATCACTCGTGCACTCGGAGTTACAGCCGTCACCGTTTTCGTGGTTGCCGTCGTCGCACGCCTCGGTGCCATCGCGCACGGAGTCGCCGCACTCGCCGGGCCCGCCATCGGGTTGCCACCGCGGAGACGACGACAGACCGCAGCCCGCCACGAGCAAGAGCGTCACGAGGACCCGCGATACCATCCAGCAGGTAGCGTAGCGCAATCGCACGGCCGATCGCCATGTGCGCAGCTTCACCACAGCGGAGCTCAGCAGTCTTCGAGCACGATGTAGATGAGCGTGTTCGAAACGGTCTGAAAGCCATCGCGGCCGCACGTCTTGCCGACGTGAAAGCCACCGATCCGGAAGTCCCCGGTCAGCGGCGACGCGATCAATGCCGTCCCCTTCGCGGACGTCGCCGTGAGCGCCGGATCGAGCGTGTCGGCCTCGGTGAAGTACGCCGCCCATGGCCGTGTCGGGGGCCCGACCACGGGCGCACCGCCGACTCGCACCTCCTCGATCGGAACCGGTGCGCCCGTGTTCGTGAGGTAGCTGACGAGGTACCCGGAAGCGATCTCGGTCTGGGCGATCGCGAGCTGCGTCGCCCAGGTTTCCTGCGTTGCGGTCGGCACGACCACCACTGCGACCTTGGTCTCGGTCGTGTCGGAGAGCTCGAACAGCAAACGAGCCGAGCTCGCCACGTCGGTTCCCGAGATCGAGATCGCGACATTGGTGGCCGTCGCGTCGAGATCCGAGATCACGAAGTGCCCGCAGTCATCGACCTGCCCCATCACGCGGTCAGCCGTCGTGCCGGCGAACAACGTCGCGGTGCTCTGACCGGAGACGGTGAGACCGCAGGGACCCTCGGTGGTCGTACAGACCTGCGCCATCGGATTGGCGACGCGATACGGCTCGCCGGTGCCGGCCGCGAAGAGCTGCCCGCACACGGTGCGCCCGGTGGTGGCGACACACTCGAACGCGGGTGTATCGCACACGTTCGGTGCGTCGGCCGCGGCGTCCCTGCGATCGAACCTGGTGTCGTCGAGCCCGAGGATCTGCGCGCACCCGGCGAGCACGGCAAGCGATGCGATCGCGAGCTTCACAGCCGGCCCCCGATCGCGAGGCCAATTTGATCGCCACCGATCACGGGCACGATCGACACCGGACGCTGCTCCACCGCGTCACCGCGACTCGTCAGGACGAGCACGAAGCCGGTGATCGCAAGCACGCCTCCACCGACGCCGACGAACGTCATGTAGTTCGCTCGCTTGCGCGCATCCTGCGTCGCATCGAACGCGGTGCGCGTCGAACATACGAACTGCGGGCAAAGCTCGACCGCATCGTTGTAATCCTGCCGGGCACCGAGCGCGATGAAGCTGGCGCCACCGATCGCGACGACACCGAGCGAGATCAGCGCGATTCCGCCATACAGCCGGCCGGCACGACGCGGCGGCGTGCTGGGCACGGGCACGATGACCTTGGTCGCGGTGACGGGGAGGTCGATCAGCAGCGTCTTGCGTTCCCCGTTCGCGATCTCGATCTCCGTGGCCTTCGGCGGTGCGCCGGCGACGCGCGCTTCGACCCGATGCTTGCCCGGATCGATCAGCAGGTCGTCGGCGATCTGCTCGAGCGCGAGCTCCTTGTTGTCGAACATGATCACGAGGCTCGGATCGGTGTCCTCGGGCAGCTCGAGCCGCAGGCGCGGGACCCGCGACGCGAGCTCCGCGAGCTTGGTCCGCGCACCGCGCGCACGATCGTCGAACTTGAGCTTGGCCAGCCGTTCGGCCTCGACGTACGCGCGATACGCAGACGCGGTCTTGCCCCACGCCTCGTAGCAGAGCGCGATGTTGAGCTGGGTGCCGATCGCAGGATCCGACGCCTGGCTCTGCTCGAAGGCGATGCAGGCGAGCGCGTACTCCTTGGCGGACAGGTACCGGCGCCCGTCCTCGAACAGCTTGTCCGCGCGCTCTTTCTCGGTATCAGCGGCCGCGAACGTGCTCGAGGCGAGCAGGAGGGCGAGCCAAACTGCCGCCGCGCGGGCGACGAATCTCATCGCGGGAAATATATCACTTCCGGACGAGCACGCGCCCGGACCGCGCCGGCACCGTGACGGCAATCGTGCCGTCTGCCCGCACCGTGAACGTCGCGTTGTTCCCGCCGGGCATCACATCGGTCAGCGTCGCACCGGCCGGCAGCGTGGTCCGCACGCATCCGCCGCCATCCGCCACGGGTGCGCAGCTCTCGCTTGCCTGGTTGCTCGTGTTGAGGACCACGAGTGCGGTCTGCGCGTCACTGCCCGTGGCGATCCGTTCGAACGCAAAGATGCCCGCGTCGCGGCGCGCGCCGGCCACCGTCGTCGACCACACCGGCGAAACGGTACCGCGGCGAAGCGCAGCGTTGTCCTTGCGCATCTGGATCAACCCCTTCACGAACTGGAACGTCTCGTGGTCGGTCGCGAACGGCGCGATGCCGCGCTCCGGGTTGCCGAGGAACATGTCCTCGCGGTTCTTCGGATCGACGCCACCGTCGAACAGCTGCTCGGTGCCGTAGTAGACGCAGGGGATCCCGTCCCACGTGAACAGATAGCCGAGCGCGGAGCGGAGGATCGATGGATCGCTCTTCTCGAACAAGAAGCGCGGCAGGTCATGGTTGTCGAGGAAGTTCACCTGCACCTGAGCCGGAGCGAGGCCGATGCCACCGGCGGCCGGCGTCGCGTGCGGGGTCGACTGGTAGGTCGGGCCCACCGAGTAGCCCTGCGCGGCGCACCACGCATCGGTGCCGTTGCGCCCGATCCGGCTGTTGAACAAGCACTCGAGGTTCTTCGTGGGCTGATCCTGCGCGAACACCGGATCGATGCCGCGATACTTCTGCGGGAAGTTGAACATCGAGTCGAACCGGCCAAACGTGCCCGCGGAATCGGTTCCGCCCCACGTGTAGCTGCCGATCAGATCGTCGTTGCCGTCGAAGCCCTCGCCGAAGATGAAGAAGTTCTGCTTGCCGAGATCCTGCGCCTTCTTGCGCATGCGGTCGGTGAACTCTCCCCAGAACCCGCGGATGTTGCGGGCGATCTCGGGGCGATCGATGTGCTTGACCGTGTCGATCCGGAAGCCATCGAAGTCGGCGACCTCGATCCAGTACTCGAACACCTGGATCAGCGCCTCCTTGACGTCGGCGTTGTCGGTGTCGAGATCCTTGAGGCCGCCCGGGAAGTCACCGGTGGTCTCCTGCGTGCGAATGAACTCCTTGGTGTAGTCGTTCTCGTGCCACCACACGTAGACGCGACCGCGGCGGTTGTACCAGTTCGGGTCGTCGAACCAGGCCTTGTCGTCGGGCCAGCCGAACCATTCGGGCGGCCGCGGCGGCGCGGTGCGGTTCGTCTCGGGCCAGTCGGTGAACCGAACGTCGGCGGCACCCGAGAAGCCGAGAGACGTCCAGCCCTGCACGCCACGTGGGTCGTAGTCCGGATCCCACTCGATGATCCGCTCGAGGTAGCCCTTCCCGTTCGCACAGAAGGTCACTTCGTCCGCGCTGCACTTGCTCGGGGTGTCGCGGCAGATCTGCAGACACGTGTGCGAGAACCCGCCGCCGGAGATCGTGTCGTCGGGCTGCCCGTTACCGTTGATGTCGTAATAGAACAGCTGGCCCATGTGGTTCGTCACCACATCGAGGATCACGAGCATCCCTTTTTCGTGCGCGCGATCGACGAGCTCACGGAGCTTCGTCAGGTCGCCGAAATGCGCGTTCGGCCGCAAGAAGTCCTGCGTCCAGTAGCCGTGATAGCTCGCGAACCCGGCATCTTCCTCGGTGTTCTTGACCACGGGGGAGATCCACAGCGCGGTCACGCCGAGCGTCTCCAGGTAATCGAGGCGGTCGATCACGCCCTGCCAGTCGCCGCCGTGATAGCGGCCGGGGACCGAGGGCGCGACGTTGATATCGTTGTTCGGATCGCCGTTGGAGAACCGGTCGATCATGATCTGGTAGATGACCTGATCGCGCCAGTCGACGTTCGCGTTGGCCTGATGCGGCCGATCCGCCGGATGATCGAAGTCCGACGCGCCACCACACGCAGCCAGTGCCAGAGTAAGCGCCAGAGCGAGGAGCACGTGACGGATCATCAGGGGCATCGAGGAGCACGATTCGTGCCCCATCGAGCCCTCGAGGATCAACATGTTATTGATCACAGGGGCTCCGAGGCGTTGCCGAACGCAACGCGCAGAGGCCCGACCTACGCTACGATAGTGCCGTGTCCATGACCCGCTCACCGTCGGCGAGCAGCGGATCCGTCCCCGCTGTATCGCTGCAGGCCGTGATCGAAGCCCCCCGCCGGCTCGACGAGCTGTCGACCGCGCGCGTGATCGGCGAGGCGGCGGAAGCCGTGCACAAGGCGCAGAAGGGCGGCCAGCCGCTCGGAACGCTCACCCCGCACGCGATCCTCGTCGCCACGTCGGGCATCTCGCTCGGACCGCCGCCCACCCCCTCCGTGGCATACACCGCCCCGGAGCGCCTTCGCGGCCAGCCCGGCGATCGCCGCAGCGACGTGTTCTCGCTCGGCGTCCTGCTGTGGGAAGCGCTCGCGCACGAGCGACTGTTCGATGCCCCGACCGACGACGCCCGCAAGGCGGCCGTGCTCGAGCGAGCCATCCAGGCCCCCTCGGAGCTCAACGCCAACGTCCCGGCGGAGCTCGACGCGATCTGCAGGAAGGCGCTCGAACGCGATCCCGCGAACCGCTATCAAAGCGCGAAGGTCATGGCCGCCGAGATCTCGGCGGTGCTCGACGACGCCGGCTATCCCGACACCCACGATCAGATCGCGAGCTACGTGACCACGGCGTTCCCGACGGGCGCTCCGGCTGCGCCGTCCACCACGGGTGCGGCCCTCGCCGCGAAGCTCGCGGCGACTCCGACGGCGACGCCTGCACCGTCGACGCGACCTCAGCAGACCATGACGATGCACGGCATGGCGCCGATCCGCGAGCCGCTCGCCAAGCCCGTCGAGGCCAAGCCCGTCGAGACCAAGCCCGTCGAGAC
>JACCQV010000049.1 GCA_013813945.1 Deltaproteobacteria bacterium
GTCGGCGCCGTTCGCGCCTACGTTGCGATGCGTGAGCGGGACGCCCTTGGGATTGCCCGAGGTACCGCTCGTATAGAGCATCTGTCCAGGCGCATCGAGATCGAGTCCACCGAGCCGCGCATCGACCAGCGTCGGTGCGGAGGCGTCGCGCGCGGCTGCGGCGCGGATGGTGTGCTCGGCGCCGATCGGATCATCGGGTGGCCACGCCGCACCGTCGAGAGAGATGACCTCGGTCGACCGTGCGAGCAGGGCGCGGGCGCGTTCCATCCGCGCGAGTGGCTCGGCACCGGCGACGAACACGAACTTCGCCTCGCAGTGATCGAGGATGTACGCGACTTGCTCGGGCGTCGAGGCCGGATAGATCGGCACGAACATCGCGCCTGCCGTCTGCGCGCCGAGCGCGACGCTCGCCCACGCGACCGAGTTCGGCGCGTAGATCGCGACGCGGTCACCGGGCTCGAGCTCGTGCTCGAGCAACCAGCGTGCGACACCACGGATCTGGAGCGCAAACTGGCCCCACGTCACGGGCTGCCAGGCGTTTCCAGCGCGGACCTGGAAGCGCACGCGATGCCGATGCGTCGCGAGCCGTGCGAATACGGCGCGTGGAGCGGCCTGAACCTCGAGCAGCGCGGAGACGTCCATGACTAGGTCCGGATCTTCTCCTCGAGGTCATACAGCCGACTCTCGAGCTGGTTGAGCTTGTGCAACGAGCGCTCCTGATCCCGCCGCGTCGGCAAGCCGATCGTCGACCACCAGGCGCTCATCGCCTTGTCGGCGGCGGCCTTGGTCTTCATGGCAGCGGTGAGCATCGCGCCCGCTGGTCCGAGGACCACCGGGTTCGACAGAACCTTCTCCATGTACTGGGAGGTTGCCTGCTCCCATGCGTTGAATCCTTGCTTCCACATGTCCCAGATCATGGTGTGACTCCTAACGCGAAACGCCTCAAGTAGGCAGCCGTGGTGAACTCGGGGCTCGGCTCGTCCTGGCGGCTCTCCGCCCGGGCGACCTCGCCAAAACACTCGAACAGGAAGATGACGTTGCGCCGCGTGACGACCGGTGTGCCGGTCGACGGCTTGCGCGTGACGAGCGTCCGCACTTGCAGCGCAGGCGAGAACCGAACGTAGGGAACGTCCACGCGACCCTCGCCGGCGACCTCGATCGCGACCTCGTCGGTGCCGATGAACGGCAAGCCGGAGACGAGCCCGTCGGCAATCTGAGCGGTCGTGGTGAACGCATCGCCGTCGGCGATCGGGAACCGCAGCACGGCGACTGGCTGGGTGTAACGGATCAGCGTGCGGTTCGCGGGGGCAGGGTCACGTGAGGCAGTGCCGTCGAGCCACAGTGCCTGGTCGTCCTGGTGATAGATGCCGTCGAGGTTGCCGCCGCCATCGACAACGAACTGTCCCGCGGGGAACGACGCGGCGTACCACTGGTCCTTGAGTGGAATCGGCCCGAGCTCGATGACGATGTCGTCTCGGTTCTCGGCCGAGAGATCCCACACGCCGTTCGCAGCGCCGAGCGTCACCGGTCTCGTCACGCCCGGTGGCGACGCGTAGTAGGCGACCGTCGCGCCGTACGCGATCGGAAGCTCGTCGGCCGTGATCTGGCCGTCACGATCCGGCACGCACGACGGCCGCTCGGGCTGGTTCTCCGGCTGCGGCGTCAGGTTGACGCCACATGCCGTGACGCCGACGAGGATCGCGAGGCGCTTCATCAGAACACGAACCACAGCCGGGCACGGACGGCGTGCGCGGGCTTGGCGGGGAGGGTGGTTCCGTCGAAGGCGTCTCCGGGGAGGAACACGCCGTAGCCGAGCGCACCGGCGAAGCCGTCGCGGCTCGCATAGCGCAGCTCGGGGTCGAGCTCGATGCCGAGCGACTTCTCGCCACTCGGCGTCGATGTTGCCTCGACGGCCCACGATGCGATCAGCGCGGCGCTCGCCTCGAGGCGCCCGGTACCGACGGTCATCAGCGTGATGCGTGCGTGCGGGCGGAGGTAGATCGCGTCGGTGACGGTCCCGATGATCTCGCGGAACAGGATCTGGTCGATCCGATAGTCCGGGTGAAACCTGAAGTTGTCGACGGTGCGGTCACCGGGGAGGTTTGCCTGCGCACCGTCGAACGATCCGGGCGGCGGTGCGGCGTCGCCGACCTTCGGGAATGCGCCAAAGCCCGGTGCATCGTCCCCGCTCGCGTAGCCACCATCGAGGCCGAGGCGTGCCGGGCCCACCGCGAAGTCGGACTGCAATGCGAAGCCGAGCTGGTTCGACGTCACGGGGATGGTGATCTCGGTCCCGGGAATCAGCGAGGGCTGGTCGATCCGGGCGCGCGCGTAGGCGAGCTCTCCCTCGATCCGGAAGCCTGCGCGCGTGATGCGTAGCCAGCCGCCGCTCGCGGTCGCCGAGAATCCACGGGCGACGAGATCGTCGGACGTGTACATCGTCGGAGGAGTCGCGGTTGGCAGGTAGCTCGCCGGGACGTCATTTTCTTGCCCCCGGATCGAGAGGTACGCGCCGTACTCGACGCTCGTGCGTCCAGCCGCAGCGCGACGGATCAGCGCTGCGGGCGAGTGGACCTTGAGGACGGCGAACGTCAGACCCGATGCGTTGTCCGTCGCGTCGAGGCCGATCGGGTGACCGCCGTCGCGGGACTGCGTGAACGAACCGCGCGCAGCGAGCTCCCAGGCCACCGCGACCAGGTGACCGAACAGTGGCGATACGAACGCGACACGATCCGCCGCATCTCCCTTGTCGCAGTCATCACAGTCGCCGCCGTTTGCAGTCATTCCGAGGCCGAAGTGCGCGCCCATCCGACCCGCGGCCAGGATCCCGAACGGCGTGAGTGCCTCGCCCCACGCGCGCTTGACCACCACCGTGGTCGGCCGCTGCCCACTGCTCGTCGCGGGAGACCCGTTCGAGAGATCTGGATCGCCGCCGAGTGGGATGTTGTCGAGCCAGTCGATCCGCGCCTTGACCGCGACGCCGACCCCCGGGGCATAGATCGCGATGTCGGTGCGCGCGCGCAGGTCCGCGGCCTCGAGCGTCTGCCCGCCACCGAGCGGGACCGGAAACACCGGCTGGCCGCGTGCGTCGAGACCGCGATCGAGATCGAGGTTGAACAGGACCTGTTCGCGGAGGCGAAACCCGCCGTGCACGACGAGCTGGACCGTGTCGCGTGGCGCGGCGTACCGGCGCGGCGTGAGCTCCGCGCCGAGTGCAGCGAGGTCCGCGCCCATCGGTAGCGCGAGGTCACGCGAGACCACGGGAGGAGTCAGGATCGGTCCGCTGCTGCCGCGGTCGCTGCCTCCGTCGCCGTCGCCGTCGCTGTCGCCATCGCCACGGCCTCCACC
>JACCQV010000100.1 GCA_013813945.1 Deltaproteobacteria bacterium
GTCTCGACCTCGGACTCGCCGCGGGCGACCTCATGAGACAGGACCTCGCGCCGGGCCTCGAACCCGTGGTTCTGGCTGCCGAGATCGAGCCGCGTCTGGCGCAGATCCGTCAGCGCGCCGTCGACGCGGCGGCCCTCGCGCTCGAGCTCGCGCACGCGCTCCGTGTGCTGCTCGGTCTCCGTCATCACGCGCTCGAGCCGGCGTGTCGCTTCGTCGCGGCGGCGCGTGAGCGCCTCGAGCTGCGCGTTCGCGGTCGCGATCTCGGTGCGACGCGAGCCAATCTCCGCGCGTGCCTCATCGAGACGGCTCTGCGCGTTGGTCAGCATCTGGCGGCCTTCGCCGGCGGCTGCCTCGCGCGCGGCGACCTCGGCGGACTCGCGCTCGACCTCGGCCTCGAGCGCAGCGAGCTCGTCCTGCCGCGCTGTCAGCTCCTCGGCGCCGCGTGCACGCTCGGCACTGATCTGATCGATCTCCGTGCGCGCGCCCGCGATCCGGACATCGAGCTCCTCGGCTTCGCGCCGCTCGAATCCGATCTTGCTCTCGCCGAGTCGGAGTCGGTTATCGAGCTCGTAGACTTGCTCCTGGACGCCAAGCAGCCTGCGCTCTTCGATCGAGAGCTCCGCGCGCTCCGCGATCACGTGCGCATCCTGCGTGGTCCATGCGATGCGGACCTCGTCGAGCTCGCCGGTCGCTTCAACGAGGCGGCCGGAGATCAGCCCGCCCTCGCTCGACAGCTCGAGCCAGCGGTGCGAGGCCTTCCACAGCTCGATGTCTTTCATCTCGGACTTGTACTTGCGGTAGCGCTCGGCCTTCTGCGCCTGGCGGCGCAGCGTGCCCATCCGCTTGTCGAGCTCGGTGACGATGTCCGAGACGCGCATCAGATTCTGTCGCGTCTGATCGAGCTTCTTCTCGGCCGCCTTCTTCTTGGCCTTGAACTTCGTGATGCCCGCGGCCTCCTCGATGATCGCGCGGCGATCCGCAGCGCGTGCGCTGACGATCTGGCCGATGCGGCCCTGCTCGATGATCGCGTACGCCTTGGTCCCGATGCCGGTGCCGAGGAAGAAGTCCGTGATGTCGCGGAGGCGACACGGGGTCTTGTTGATGAAGTACTGCGAGGTCCCGTCGCGGAACAGCCGGCGGGTGATCGTCACCTCGGTGTAGCGGGCAAAGTCGATCGCCGGCGGCTGGTCCGCGAGTAGCTGTGCCACCTCTTCGGTCGGCGACAGCGTGGGGTTGCCATCCTTGTCGAGCCACGTGCTCGGCCTGGCCGTCGAGGGGCCGATGTCGTCACCGGGGACTGCCTCGATCGCCGCGACGGCACCCTCGACCGCAGCATCGGCGATGGCCACGCTTTCGAGCATGCCGTCGACGGGTCCGTCCTCGTCCGGTCCAAGCGCCGCGAGGGCACGCTCCGCTTCCGCCTCGTCGCTGTGCCGCGCGAGCTCGAGCTTCTCGTGCGAGAACCCGACCTCGTCGAACGTCAGCGAGACCTCGGCCATCGGCGCGGGGCCGCGCGACTCGGAGCCCGCGAAGATGACGTCCTCCATCGCCTTGCCGCGCAGGTGCTTGGCGCTCTGCTCGCCCATGCACCACCGGATGGCATCGACGATGTTGGACTTGCCGCAGCCGTTCGGCCCGACCACGCCGGTGACCTGCTCGCTGATGTTCACAACCGCTCGGTCGCAGAACGACTTGAAGCCGATGATCTCGACTCGCTTGATGCGCATGGGCGGGGGGAGGTTGCCCCGACCCTATGACATTTCAATCCACGGGCGTCGTGGAGCGCCAGAGCTGCACGTAGGGGGCCCCCCGGGCCACGTATGCGTACCCGAGCTCATCGAACGCGACCGAACGAAGCTGAGAGGCCGCGGTGACGGCTCCGTCGACCTGGATCGTATAGGTGGCGGTCAGGTCCCCGAGCCCGCCTTCATCGTAGACGCGCCAGACATCGGGAGATCCGGGAAGCGTCGAGATCAGGCTGCCCTTCGCGGTGAGATACGCGAGGCTGCGATCGCCCTTCACCCCGGTCGAGGTCCAGGTCGCGCCGGCGTCGCGCGAGACCGCGTCGGTGGCGATCCACGCGCCCGTCGCCGTGATGCCGACGAACCGGTGGACCTCGCCGGCGATCTCGCCGCCCTCGGGGCGCGTGGCCATCGCGTCGTACGCGACCGTCCAGGTGGTTCCCGCATCGCTGCTCTTCCAGACCGTCGAGTGCCACATATCCGTGCCTCCGACCTTCTCGCCGGTGAACCGCCCGACGTAGAGCGCTCCGTCGAGCCCGCGTGCGAAGGCCTCGGGTTCGTCAGCAGCCAGGCCGCTGCCTTTCGCGTCGGTCCACGTCTGACCACCGTCGAGGCTCGTGTAGAAGCTCGGCTTCGCGACGCCGAACAGCGTGTCACCGCTCGCGAACACGCGACTCGGCGTATCACGCAAGGTCCACGCTTCCTGGCCGACGTTCCAGGCGAGGCCTGCGACGAGGAATGTCCCGTCGCTCGTGCGGACGACCGGTGGGCCGCCCGACCCGAACGGAGCGTCGCCGGTCGCTTCCCAGTTGCCGGCGGCCACGCCTCGTGTGCCCGCTGCGTCGAACTTGACGAGCCGGTAGCCCGACGCGATCGAGCGCGCGAGCACCCAGTAATGACCGCCGCCGCAACCTCCGCGCTCGGCGACGAGCTGGAGGTCGCCCGTGCTGATCAGCGCCTGCCAGGTGGCGCCGAGGTCGCGCGTGACCTTGCCGCGCGAGACGATCGCGCCGTCATCGCAGACGCTCGCCTCGAGCTCGACAACCGCGAGCCCGGGAATCGTCCCCGCCGCGTTGCCGCTCGGATCGAACAGGTAGGCGATGGTGCCGCCGACCAGGAGGAAGCGTCGATCGCCCAGCACGAGCAGATCGCGACCGGCGCTCGGGAGACTCGCGGTCACGAGCTGCCAGCTGGTTCCATTGTCGGTCGAGCGATGGATGCCCCATCCCGAGATCGTCAGGAGCGTCGTGCCGTTGCTCTCGAGGTCCTTGATGTAGGGACGGAGCTCGGTGGGTGCAGGCTGCGGCAAGGTGCTGCTGGTCCAGCTCCCACCGCGTTCGACCGAGACCGCGTTCTCGACCGCATCGAATGCGATCAGCTGGCCGCTGGTCGGATCGACGCGCCAGGTTCGATCGGTGGTGTACGCCGGCTCGCCGGTCACCGCCTGGATTGCATCGCTGATCAGATCCCAGCGCGCGAGGCCGAGCTGGGTCGCGAACGTCGCGACGGTCGAGCCGGTGATCGCGACACGCCCGAGCTCGCCGAGCTGCGGTGCATGCTGGGTCCACGTCGCCCCGCCATCGCGCGAGATCCGGCGGGCCATGATGACGACATCACCCCGCGCTGCGAGGAACACGTCGTAGCTCGTGTGCTGTCGCGGCGAGAATCGCTCGAGCTCGAGAAGCTGCGGCGTGGACGGCGACGGTCCAGAGTCGCCGCACGCGGCGACGACAAGCAGGACAGCCGCGACGAACCGAGTCATACGGTGCAGTAGACAATGTCGCGGAGTGTCCTGCGGGCCGACTTACGCACGCCTCATCGTCGACGACCCGTGCGAAAACGCTCACCCGGCGTGCTATCACCACGGCGCGTGCGTCTGACGGCACTTACGATCGTGACGGTGATCGCGGCCTCGGTCGCGGCGGCGCCGACGATCGACATTCGCGCCAAGACGCAGCTCGCCCTGGAGAAAGTCGCTTCTCGCGGTGAAGGCGTCGCGGAGGTCTCGGGCCAGCTCGTCGACCGGCTCACCGGCGACGGCCTCGGCGGGCAAACCGTGAACATCCGGGTCGGCACCATGGATGTCTCGGCTTCCACGCAGCCGGATGGCCGGTTTCGCGCGGTGATCGCTGTCGAACCGGGCCCCCAACCGATCGAGCTGACGTTCACCGGCGGCGCGCTGCTCGAGGGCTCGACCCAGATGACGGTCGCCGATCCATCGCGCGTGGCGGTCAGCCTCGCGATCTTCGTGGATCCGCTCGTCTCCGGGCCCGATCCACAGCTCCGGGTCAACGCGAGCGCGGACGGCAAGGACATCAAGGTCGAGGTCGCGCTCGAGATCGGCACCGCGATCGACCCCGCGCTCAAGCCGCTGCGCACGATCGAGTCGGGCACCGACTTCGTGCTCACCCGCGCCCTCGCCGGTGGTGCCGGCACGCGCCGGCTGCGCGCGACGTTCGCCGGCGATTCCACGCGTCAGGCCGCAACCGCGGAGGTCACGCTCGAGCTCACCGCACCGACGCAGACCACGATGGAGCTCTCGGCGACCGAGCTCGCGTACGAGGACGACCTCGTGGTCACCGGCCAGGTCACCGACGCCGACGGCCAGCCTGTCGGGCGCGCAGCGGTGACGCTCGTGACGGGCGATCGCCGACTCGCGCAGGGCGCGACCGCCGCCGGCGGCAGCTATCGCTTCGAGATCGAGGCCGAGATCATCGGCCAGGGGCAGTTCGGCATCAAGGTCCTCGCCGATCCGGGCAGCACGTTCGTGAAGGCGAGCGAGGCGAACCCCGTCGTCGTGCGGATCGCGGCCCCCCAGCCCGTCCCGGTCTCGTACACGATCGCCGCCTTCATCGCGACGCTCGGCGCGGCAGGCGGGTTCTTCCTCGCGCGCGCGAAGCCGTGGAAGAAGCTCCGCAAGAAGGCGCCGGCCGCCGAGGTGCCGTCGAACAACAGCGAGATCGAGCAGATCACCGGCGGGCTCGTCGCCAACAAGCCCACCGTGATGTCGACGCTGCGCCGTCCCAACGATGACGGCTTCTCCGGCGTCGTGCGCGATACCGTGCGTAGCCGTCCCGTGGCCGACGCCGTTGTGTTCCTCGTGCTCGGCGATGTCGAGCGCGAGATCCGCGCATCGAGCGACGGCAGCTTCGTCCTCGAGAAGCTCGAACCGGGCGAGTGGAAGGCCGAGGTCGCGGCGCCCGGGCACGTCACCGAGCGGTTCGGTGTCTCGATCCCGCACCGGGGCGAGCTGCGCGGGGTTCGCATCGATCTCGTGCCCGTCAGGGAGCGCGTGTTCCAGCTCTATCGGCGAGCCGCCGAGCCCGTGCTGCCCGAGCCGCGCCTGTGGGGCATCTGGTCGCCGCGGCAGATCGTCGACCATGTGAAGTCGAAGCGGCAGAGCCCCGCCCTCGCAGAGCTCACGGACTTCGTGGAGGAGATCTATTTCTCGCCGCGGCTGGCGGCCGAGACCGTGCTCCCGCAGGCGAGCGAGCGCGTCGAGCGTGCGCTGCGCGAGCGAAGGCCCGCTGCCTAGGGTATAAGCCGACGCATGAATCCAGACGAGCTGATCAAGCTCGCCATCGCGATCGTTGCGATCATCGTCGTGATCTTCTTGCTCCGCCTTGCAGCGGCGCGGAGCCGAGCCAAGGGGGCACCGTCGACCGCGCGCGATCGGCTCGGCGTCGGGCCCGCCGAGGAGGCTGCCAAGCCGCGGCGCCAGCGCAAGAAGCCGCGCCCCGGCGAGCCAGCGAGGACGCCGCAACAAGAGGCGAAGGAAGCCGAAGCGGAGGCCGAGGCCGAGGCGGAAGCCGAGATCCCGACTGACGCCGATGCTGCTGCGGCCTACAAGGCGGGCCTCGCGAAGACGCGCGGTGGGTTCGTCGCCAAGCT
>JACCQV010000104.1 GCA_013813945.1 Deltaproteobacteria bacterium
CACCCGGGCTGTCCGGGCCGCGGTCGCAAAGGTCGCCGAGGAACACCAGCCTGCGCTTGTCGGGGTGATTGCCCGCGCGGTCGTAGCCGAGGCGTTCCATCAGGTCGTGCAAGACGTCCAGCTCGCCATGTACGTCGCCGACGATATCGAGCGGCCCTTCGAACAGCTGGGCGACTAGAGCAGGCGACGGCATGCGCTCAGGTTCTCATCGAGGTCTCATTGGCACAACGTGTCGCCGAGGGTCTCGCGTTCGTCAGTCGTTGACCGCATCACATGCTGCGGCGGATGGAACCTAGCCTGAGTCGATGCAACAGCGGATCAAGCTCGACCCCGTGGCCTACGCACTCCTCTGCGGCGTCATCGGACTCCAGGTCTACACGACGTTCCTCCGGACATCCGACGTGGACACCGTCATCGCGGCGTCCGACCGCGCATACCAGAGCGCCGTCTTCGCCAACGAAGACAGCAAGGGAGTGATGCACCAGGTGTTCCGTCAGAACGAGGTCGATCGCGACCTGCTCAAGGCTGTCCTCTCTCGATGTGCGCACTGAGCTGGTGCGCGACGAGCTAGCTCGCTGGTACCCGGTACCGCTCCATCATCGCCTCGACGTTCGCGCGCAGTGCGTCGCGCCAGCTGATCGGTGCAACGAGCTCGGCGAGCGCGCCGAAGCTCTGCACCCACGGGATGATCTCCCACTGCGCGCTCGACCGCAGCCGATAGACGAGGGAGCCGTCGGGGCGGCGCTCCTTGTGCTCGTTGGGATGAAACGTCCGCTCCTCGAGCGACCACGCGACCTCGCCGTCGAACATGATCTCGACGTCCTCCTCTTGGTCGCTCACGAAAATGCCGAATGCCTTCGAGATGTGCCCTTCGACATCGAGGCGCGGCGCGGCGAACTCCTCGGTCGAGATCTCGAGCTTGCGCACGCGATGAAAGGCGAGCGTCGTGATTCGCTGGTGCTCGCCGAGGCACGCCAGCACGTACAGCGCCGAGCGATGCCAGACCAGGCGCAGCGGCCGCGCACGGTGCTCGCGCGGTTCCTTGCCAGCTGCCTGATACGTGATCGCGCAGATCCGGCGCCGCGCGATCGCGTCCACGATCTCGTCGATCTGGTCAGCCTGCGGTTCGTAGTCCACGTGGCCCCGCACGTGCGGCACGAACACCCGCGACAGGGCCGCGAGCCCGCCGTTGTGGCGGGGGCTGAGAAAGCCGCGGATCTTGGTCATCACCGATTGCAGATCGTCGTGGAGCGGCGTCCCTGCGAGGCTGGCCATGGTCGCCTGCGCGGCATAGATCGAGAGCAGCTCGGTCGTTCCAAACTTGATCGTGTCGAGCGCCCGGATCTTGTGATCGATCCGGTAGACCTTCTTCTGCTTTCCGACGCTCTCTTCCACCAGCGCGAAGTCGCGCTCCAGGGTCGCGAGGTCGCGCTCGACTGTCGCCTTGCTGGTGTTGAGCTGATCGGCGAGCTCCTTGACGCTGTACGCATCGTTCGCGTCGGCCAGAAGCCGCAGCAACGCCCACTGTCGAACCAGCTGCTGCGAATCGGGGCGCCGCTCTGCCGGCTTCGCGGGGGTGTCGGTCACGAGAGCATTCTCCGGCCAGGGCATGACATCGGACTCACCCGCGCTCCCGCCAGGCAGGTCGTAAGGAGCCACATGAGCCCACGCTAGCAGCGCACTCTGATCCCGTTTGCACAAACCACCTCTGAGTGTGGAGTGGTTTGCTTCCGTGACATCCTTCCGACGTCGGCGCGTCGACGCCACATGGCACGCTGCTGCGAGACCGACATGGAACACTACAGGGTGACGATCAAGTACTCGGAGCCCACGTACGCACAGACGCGCGGCCTCGACGTGCTCTCGTATGTCGGAGTGTTCAACGTCATGGCGGCCGATCCGGAAGATGCGATCCTGCGCGCCACGGATCTGTTCCACGAGGCGCAGCGGAGCTCGGGCGTGTCGTGGAGCCGCGAGATCAGCGCCGCGAGCTGCGAGCTGCGGAAGGTCGACCAGCCCACTCAGTGACGCCCGAGAACCAAACCGCGCACTGATGCGCTCGGACACCACGCACGCCGGAGCGGCCGCTGCGTAGCCATTGTAATCTTTATGCAATCCGCAGCGCCTGGCTCCAGCTTGCCGTTTCATGAACTGTCATGCATGCTCGTGAGATGAAGCCGGTGAAGTTCGCCACCCAGCTCGACGCGGATGTCGCGGACAAGCTGCGCAGCTTCGCCGCCGAGACCGATCGCAGCATCTCGAAGATCGTCAACGAGGCCGTGGCCGAGTACCTCGCCAGGTACCGCGTCCGACCTGCGTTCCGCACCGCGCTCGATGAAGTCATCACCGAGCACGCCGAGCTACTCGAGCGCCTGGCGAAGTGAAGTTGACGCTGTTCCCGACGCTGGAGGAGACGCTCGAGCTCCACCGGATCCTGCTGGAGCGTTTCGGAGGACTGCCGGGGGTGCGCGATCTCGGCCTGCTGCAGAGTGCACTCGCGCGACCGCAGACCGGCTACTACGACACGCGCTGGCTGCAGGCCGCTGCGCTGATGCAGAGCCTCGGCCGGAACCACGCATTCATCGACGGCAACAAGCGCGTCGCGTTCGCGTTGACGGCGATTTTTCTCCGCATGAATGGACACCGGCTCGTCGTCGGCGCCGCGGAGGGCGAGGCGTTTCTGATCGAGGACGTGATCGGTGGTCGCGCCGAGCTGCCTGCGATCGCGGCGTGGCTCGAACGCCACGCTGTCTCGACCTGACCGAGCCGGGGGTGCCAGCCGGAACGTGCTGAGCGCGCTCACCTCGCTCGACGTCGCCTCTCATCTGCTTCTTGTTCATCGGCCTGCCCTACCCCGGCTTCGCTCCATTCGCGCCGGAGCCCCGCACTGCTCGCACTCGTGGGTCGGAGGGTCCTCCGGAATGCAGCAGCCACCGATCACGAAGCCCCGATCCCCGGCCGCCGCAAACGCCTCGTTCGTCGGCATCCCGTACAAGATCCAGCGCAGCTGTCCGCCGCAGATCGAACACGGCAGAGTTAGTTGCACGTGCGTCGTGCGGATCTCGAGCTGGACCCACGCGTCGCCGACCTCGAGTCGCTTGCCTGCGCAGCGGTTCATGTCGCGGGTCGGCGTCGACGCTCGAGATGAATCCACCCCGTGCATCTGGCGGAACGAGCTCACACCGCCGCGCAGGATGCGGCGGTCGTTCCCTAGGGTGGCTCGATGGCCAAACCGAATCAGAAGGAGGCAGCTGCCTTCGCGCGTGCTCAGATGGAGGAGACCGCAAAGGCGATCCTCGTCACCACGGGCGACATCCACGCGAAGTCGCAACCCGTCAACATCGTGTTCGCAGTGGGTGGATCGGCGGGCGGCCTGTTCACCGCCGCCTCTCCACAGCTCGCATTCGAAGCGGCCCGGTACCAGCTCCAGCTCGCCGCAGTGTCGCTGGGCGGCCACGCCGTCGTGCACTGCGCGTTCGGATACCAGTCGTACGCCACCACCAACCTCGGCTGCTCGAGCACCAACTTCACGGTCAGCGGCTACGGCACCGTCGTGAAGTTCGTCTGAGATGCGCTGGCTGGCAATCCTCTGCGTGCTCGCCTACCGGGTGTTCATCCGCCCGTTTCGGCGACGTCGGTGCCTGTTCGACGAGTCGTGCTCGGCGCACGGGATCCGGTTGTTTCGCGAGCACGGGGTTCGCGTCGCAGTGCCACTGATCCGCGCCCGCATCCGGTCCTGCCGCATGCCGGCGATGGCCTGTTTCATCCTCGACGCCACCGGGCACGCGCGACTGTTCTCCGCGACCAGCGGCTCGGACGATCCTGTTCCACCCCGCGCGCTCGAGCTCCTGGCGCAACAGGCCGAGCTCACGGCCGGATCGCGAATGCGCTGATGGAGGTGATCGTCGCCATGCTGCTGATCGGAGGAGTCGTCTTCGCGGTCACGCGATCACAGGAAGACATCGGCCGATCGGGATCACGTGGGCGCTGGGGTATCCGCCATCGGCCGATCTGTTCGAGCACTTCGCGGTCTTGGCGCAGACCTAGAACGCAAGAAAGTGTGAACTGAGTGTGAACGGTTTCGGTCGGACGCTCGTCGGACGTGATGGTGGAGATGAGGCTTCGCACGCGCGATTACTGTGAACGTTGGAGACGCGGAGCCAACGGCATCGGCAAGAGCCGCGATGATTGTCATCGCCTCCGCTTCTTCGGCCTGGTAGCCGAACCCGACTCCTTCTTGCTCGACGGGCGCCTCGGTACAGTGGCGTCGCGCTTCCCGGACTGTCCAATGTTCCCGCCGCTGGCTCGCGCCCGCATCGACGATCGAGAGGACTCACCAGGGACCTCGTGATGAGCTCGGCCGAGTTCCGCCAGCTCGGCGTGGCCGAGCTCGGCTTCTAGTCGATCGATGCTAGGCAAGCTTGCCTCAAACTGCGCGGGGAGCGCATGGACCAGTTGATACTCAGCGATGCCCATCGGCTTGTTCGAGTCGCGTAGCGCGTACTCGGCGATCACGCGGCTCTTGGTCTTGCACAGGAGCAGGCCGATGGTCGGCCCGTCGTGCTCACCACGAACGTGCGAGTCCACGGCGCTCAGGTAGAAGTTGAGCTTGCCGGTGTGCTCGGGCTCGAACTCGCCGGCCTTGAGCTCGACGACGACGTAGCAGCGGAGACGCAGGTGGTAGAAGAGCAGGTCGAGAAAGAAGTCTCGACCATCGACTTCGAGATGAACCTGGCGCCCAACGAACGCGAAGCCAGCACCAAGCTCGAGGAGGAACTGGGTGATGTGTGTGACGAGCGCCGCTTCGATCTCGCGCTCCTCTGCCTCGATGCCGATGGAGAGGAAGTCGAAGCGCTTCGACACTCGTCAGAAATGACCCGGTGCTGCTCGTCAGAAGTGACCCGCCCGCGGTGATCGGGGCTGTCGCGCCGGGGGTGACCGGCGATGGTCGCGGTCGCAGTGAGAAAGAAGCGACCGTGCTCCGAGTGTCGACGTTGGTTTCTGCCTGACGCGCGAGTAGGTGCGCGGCAGCGGACCTGCGGGTCGGTGGAGTGTCAGCGGTCTCGGCGCGACGGCACGCATCGGGCGTGGCGCGCTGACAATCGCGACTACGATCGTGATCGACGGTGGCGGCTCGCGATCGGCGCGGCGAGAGCAGACCCGACGTCGGTGCCACCTGCGGCGAATGCACCGGCGCCGATCGCGGGAGTGCCCTGGGATATGGTGCAAACCGAGATGCAGGTCGAAGGTCGCGTGATCCTTGCGGGAGTCGTCCGAGTAATGGGGTTGTTCGTGCAAACCGAGATGCGCAAGCAAGTGGTTGATGCTGCGCCGGATTTCGGCAGACATGCCGGTCCCATCGCGCAAACCGAGATGGAGGGATTTCGATAACGACGGCAGCGTGACCACGTGGACGTGGACCTGCACCAGCTCGAGCTTCGGCACCACGACCTGCGCATTCATGATGGCGAGCAGCGGCGGCGACTGATCGGATCGGTTGCTGAGATCGGACAGCAGGTGCCGGTGATCGTGATCCGCGAGGCCGAGCGGTTCGTGCTGATCGATGGCTACCTCCGCGTCGAGGCGCTTCGTCGACTCGGTCGCGATACGGCGGCAGCGACCGCGTGGCCGGTCACAGAGATCGACGCGCTGCTGCATCGCCGACATCTGTTGTCCGCGGGGCCGGCTGCGATCGAGGACGCCTGGCTACTCGACCGACTGCGTGGTCACGGCCTGTCGATGGACGACCTCGCGTGCCGGCTGTGTCGCTCGAAGAGCTGGGTGTCGCGGCGGCTCGGGCTTCTCGACGCGCTCCCAGTTTCCGTGCAGGCGCGCGTTCGCGCCGGGACGGTGCCGCCGCAGGCGGCGATGAAATACCTGGTGCCGTTGGCCCGGGCCAACAAACGACAATGCGAGCAGTTGATCGTCGGACTCGGCGACACGCACGTGTCAGTTCGCGAGCTCGGTGCGCTGTACGCCGCGTGGAAGCGCGCGGACCGCGCCGGCAAGCAACGGCTCGTCACCGAGCCGCTGCTGTTTCTGCGGGCGCTGGCCTCGACTGCACCCGTTCCCGACGACGATGCGACGTCGCTCCACAAAGACCTGACCACCCTCGCTGCGATCGCGTGGCGCGCGGGTCGTCGCGCTCGCGACGGCGGTCGCTTCACCGCCGAGCTCACCAAGGCGTGGCGCGCCGCGAGCGATGCGTTCGCGACCCTCGCCGCCACCATCGAGGAGATGCATGCTGGACCAGACCCTTCGACAAGCCATCCTGACCCTGCGTGACGCCGGCCACGGCACACGCGCGATCGCCCACGCGCTCGAGATCTCGCGCGGCGCGGTCAAGGCCGTGCTCCGCAGCGGCGGCGCCTCGCCGCCGCCGCTGGAGCGGTCCGAAAAGGCGGAGTCCCATCGCGACGACATCCTCGCGCTCTACACGAGCTGCAAGGGCAATCTCGTGCGCGTTCACGAGGAGCTGCTCGCGCAGAAGATCGTGACGCTCTCGTACCCGGCGCTGACCGCGTTCTGCCGCAAGCACGGCATCGGCTACGAGCCGCCCAAGCCGAGCGGTCAGTACCACTTCAAGCCCGGCCAGGAGATGCAGCACGACACCTCGCCGCACGACGCGCACATCGGCGGCGCCTTGCGCCGAGTTCAGACCGCGTCGCTCGTGCCGTGCTACTCGCGCTCGCTGTTCTTTCAGTTCTATCCGCGGTTCACGCGGTTCGACTGCAAAGTCTTCCTGACCGATGGCGTGCAGTACTTCGGCGGCGCGTGCGGCGACTGCATGATCGATAACACCCACGTCGTTGTCCTGCGCGGCACCGGCAAGGCCATGGTGCCGGTGCCCGAGATGGAGGCGTTCGCGCGCCGCCTCGGCTTCCGGTTCATCGCGCACGAGAAAGGCGACGCCAATCGCTCGGCGCGCGTCGAGCGACCGTTCCACTTCATCGAGAATAATTTCCTCGCGGGCCGCACGTTCACCGACTTCGCGGACCTCAATCGCCAGGCGCGCGCGTGGTGCGACAAGGCCAACGCCAAGTTCCGCAGGGCGCTGCACGCAAGCTCGGTCGAGCTGTTCGCCGCCGAGCGGCCGGCACTCCGGCCGTTGCCGGCGTGGATCCCCGAGGTCTACGCGCTCCACCAGCGCATCGTCGATCTCGAGGGCTACATCCACGTCGACGGCCACATCTACTCGGTGCCCTACCAGCTCGTCGGCAAGGCCGTCGAGGTTCGCGAGACCAAGGACAAAGTCCGCATCTTCATCGGGCCGCGCGAGGTCGCGGTTCATGACAAGGCGATCGCCACCGCCAAGCAGCGCCACACACTCGCGGAGCATCGGCCGCCGCGCGGACACTTCGCCGCGCAGGTCACGCCGCTCCCCGAGGAGCGCGAGCTCGCCGACGCCGGCGCGCCGTTCGCCGAGTACGCCGTCACGCTCAAGAAGCGCGCCGGCTCACGCTGGCCAGTCGCGCTCCGTCGGCTTGCCCAGATGCGCCGGGACTATCCTGTCGCGCCACTGCTCGTCGCGATCGAGACCGCCGCGCAATACGGACTCTACGACCTCGACCGCCTCGAGCGGATGATTTTGAGAAACGTCGCGACCGCCTACTTCATCATTCCCGCCGATCGCGAAGATCCGGACCAGGATCTCCCCGATGAAGGATGATCTCGAGCAGCTGCTCAAGAGTCTCCACCTGCGCAAGATCGCCGAGCTGTTCGACGAGGAGGCCAAGCGCGCCGAGAAGGCTGACGTCTCGTACCAGGAGTTCGTCGCGCGGTTGCTCCGTGCACAGTGGCAGGCAAATCAAGAGGCCGCGCTCGCCTGGCGCATCAAGCGCGCCGGGATTCCCGAGCAGTGGACCCTCGAGACCTTTCCGTTCAAGCGCCAGCCCGGCGTCAATCAGCGACAGATCCGGACGTTCGCCGAGCTCGAGTTCGTGCCCAAGGCCGAGAACATCGTGTTCGTCGGCCCGACCGGCGTCGGCAAGACCGGTCTCGCGTCAGGACTGCTGCTCAAGGCGCTCCAGAACGGCCACCGCGGCGTGTTCATGCGCGCCCAAGATCTGTTCGACGAGATGTACGCGTCGATCGCCGACCGCTCCACGCGACGGCTACTCAATCGGCTCGTCAAGGTTGACCTCCTGGTCATTGACGAAATGGGCTACCTCAACCTGAAGCCGGAGCAGACCAACATCTTCTTCAAGCTGATGGAGGAGAGGTATCGCCAGCGCCCCACCATCATCACGACCAACCTCGACTACTCCGAGTGGGCAAACTTCCTCGGCAACAAGGCCCTCGTCGGCGCGTTGCTCAGCCGACTCCGCCACCAGTGCCACACCGTGAAGATCGATGGCCCATCGCTCCGCGACGAGACCGGCTGACCTCCGTCGAAGACACCGCCACCCAGACGCCCTCGTCGCTCACGCGCCGAGGGCGTTGTGCTTTCGGCCAGCGCAGCCCTCGTCTCGACACCGCCCCAGGAACTCAATCCACATCAGCTCGGAGATCCGGAATCGCAACGCGGGTCATTCTTCACGAGCAGGGGTGGGTCAGTTCTCGCGAGCGCTGAAGCGCAGGCGCGTCCATTTCGATCCTGCGTGCCTCCGCTGTCGCAGGTGTTCCATCAACCCGGCCGCGCGCAGCGCATTCTCGAGGGCTCCGAACTCGCGCCGGACCGCCTTGAGGTCGATGAGCTTCGCGAGACTCGTTGCCAGCAGGTCGGAACCGTCGTGTGCAGCGGCGCGCAGACGCTCGATGATCACGGCCTTCGTATACTTCTTCGTCGCGACACGCACCGACGTCGAGTCGATGCCCGCTGCGTCGAGCGCTGCGCGCCAACTGCCGTGGTGTCGTCGCGCTGCGCCATACAGTCCCTGCGGAACACGCGTGGCGGCCAGCGACAGGCCCTGACGTCGACGCGTCCGGATCGCCGGGATGATCATCTCCTCGGCCCACGTGTCCCGCTTGGTTGCGCGACGACTCGGCTGAACGATGCCGGCTGCGCGCCGAGCTCGACGCAGGCCGCCGGCATGAAGGTGCGCCGCCCGGATCAGCGTCGAGTGACCCCCGACGAGCAGATCTTGCAACGTGGTCGATCTCCCGGTGCGGTCGAGCCGGCGCAGCTCTTCGAGCACGCGCGGTCGCGACCACGCGCTCGGCCGAGCCCGGGCGGGCTTGCTGCCTGCCTTCGGTCCGGTCTTGCGGCGTGGCTTCTGATACGGCGGTCCTGGAACGCCCGCGACATGCCGTGCGGCGGAGAGCCCCGGGAAGTGCAACGGGATCGACCGCAGCACGATCTTGTCGTGCGCATCGAGCGAAGTACTCGACACGAACCCATGTGCCGACGCGTGCTCGCGGAGCCGCGAGATCACCTGCGATCGCGTGAGTCGGGTCTGCTTCTCCATGCCGTCGTTACGGGATGACGGTCACCGCTGGCGATTGCTCACCGGCTCGTCCCCGTTACATGCACGGCGACCAGGCGGGCGCCGCTTCCTGGAAGACATCGCTCGTGGTCATGCGCAGCGGCCCAGTGCCTTCGTCGTTGATCCGGTAGATCTCGAAGTTGCCGTCCCGCTTCGACACGATTGCTAGCTGCGTGCCGTCAGGCGACCAGCTTCCGTCGCGATCTTCCGCCGCGATGCCGGCCGTCAGGTTGAGCAGACCCATGCGATCCGCGTTGATTCGATAGACATCCGTCTCGTCGTCGATCGTCAGTGCGCCGTTGAACGTGAGCCTCTGCCCGTTGGGCGACCAGATCGGCCGGGAAGTAACCTGAAGTGAGGGCGCAAGGGCCTGCTGATTCATACCGTCCGCGTTCATGAGGTACGCGGACACCCCTAGCCCACCGCGTAGCCCTTCGAAGGCGATCTTCGAGCCATCGGGCGACCATCGAGGGCGCGTGTCGGTGAAGTTGCTGTTCGAGATGTTCACCGAGTTCATGCCGTCGCGATTCGCCACATAGATCTGGAAGCGCGTGACCTTGTAGCTGGCGTACGCGATCCTCAAGCTATCCGGCGACCACGACGGGCCATCTGCCTTGATATCGACGAGCATCGGGTTGCGGCCGTCAGCCTCCATCACGAACAAGTCGGCGCCCGACCCCGTGTAGTTCCGCTCCGAGATGAACGCGATGTACTGGCCGTTCGGCGACCACACGGCGTTGTAGTCATCACCGGCCGCACCCACCGTCAGGTTTGCGAGCCCCGTTCCGTCGGCGTTGATCGAGAAGATGTCCTTCGCACCACCGACCGTGCGCTCGAACAGGATCCGCGCGCCATCGGGCGACCACACCGGATTCTCTTCGGTCATGCCAGTGGCGCGCGTGTCGATGCCCATGCCGTCTGGCTTCACGACGTACAGGCCATCCGTGCGATGGAACGCGATGTACGGAACGCACGCGCTTGGTGCGTCGGCTCCTGCGTCGCCGGAGCCACTACCCACGCACTGCCCACCGACGCCGTCGCCGACGTCGAAGTCCGAAAACCGAAATCCTTCGGGACACGTCGAGTCCGGGTAGGCGCACCAACTCGCGGTCGACGGACCGGCCAGGCACGCTCCGCCTGCGGCGAGATCGCAGTGGCTGTTGTCACCACACGGGACGTTCTGCCGGTTCGGACATCCGGCCAGCAAGATCAACGCGATGGTGAGGAGGGGGCGCATGCTGGTTCCGTCGGGTTCATGATGGTCGCCGAAACCGGGGTTGGAGCCAAGCAACCTACCGACGACGGGTTGCTTCGATCACGCTGCGCCCACCCAAAGTCTGTCGGATTCACATGATTGAATCCAACCACCCGAAGTTGCTCGACTTGACGGTGACGATCGTTGGAAGATGCCAGCCGTCTGGTGTCCGCCAAAGAAACCTCTGCTGCAGACGCAACCGCTGACCGCTCGCGGTCGATACCTCCCGTCATGTGGGAATCGCTTCGGACAATTGCGCGAGTGTTCGCCGCGACATGCGTGCTAGCGATTCTGCTGTTCTCGAGCTTCGCACACGCCGACGACCCATCCATGGCGAAGCCTAGCCAGCCCGCAGCACGCGAGCGGCTGACCGCGGGCAACAAACTCTATCGGCTGCGCGAGTTCGCGAAGGCCGTCGAAGAGTACAAGGCCGGCGCGCTGATCGAGGACGTGCCGGTCTTTCACTACAACTTAGGCCAGTGCTACCGGCAACTCGATCGATTCGAGGACGCGATCTGGCACTACGAACGTTTCGTCGAACGCGGCAAGCCGACCGGCGAGCTGCGAGGCGGAGTCGACGCGTTCCTGACGCAGCTGAAGAACGAGCTCCAGCGGAAGGCGGCGACACCACCACCGGTCGTGCCAGATCCCGAGCCGGCCGCGCCGCCCGGGCTGATGGCTCCAAAGGTGGTCCAGGTGAGGGTCCCCGGCGAGCCGTTGCATCGCGATCAGCTCGGTTGGGGAATCACGGCTGTGGGCGTCGTCGCGATCGGCGCCGGAGGCTGGCTCCTGTTCGACGCCAAGGGAATCGAAGACGGAGCAAACGTGCAAGCGGCGCAGAGCGAACGCGAGCGGCTCGGTGATCGAGCGTCGAGTCGGCGGCTCGTCGGTTCGATCGTCGGTGGCGTCGGCGTCGGCTTCCTGGTGACGGGGATCGTCAAGCTCGCGATGAGCCCTCCTGATCGCGAGGAAACCGTCACGACCTCGTTCGGCGTCGGACTCACGAGCGATTCGATCTTCGTGACGGGCAGGTTCTGAGCTCGCGATGATCGGCCTGAAGGTCGGTAAGCTCACCGTCAAGCGCAAGCTCGGCGAGGGTGGGATGGGTGCGGTCTACTACGCCGAGCACGACGTGCTGCGCACTCCCCGCGCGATCAAAGTGCTGCTGCCGCAGTGGACGCAGAACGAGATGATCGTTCAGCGCTTCGTCAACGAAGCGCGCGCCGCAGCCTCGATCGAACACCGCAACATCATCGCTGTTCACGACTGCGGCCAGTTACCCGACGACGCGTGGTTCATCGTCATGGACTACCTCGAAGGCGGGACGCTCTCGCGGTTCTGCGCATCGCAAGGTGGACCACTCTCCCCGCACCTGGCGCTTCAGATCCTGGCGCCGATCGCCAATGGTCTCGAAGCCGCGCATGCGGCCAACATCGTTCACCGCGATCTCAAGCCCGACAACGTCTTCCTCATCCAGCACGAACAGAATCCGCACCACCCGATCATCCTCGACTTCGGAATCGCGAAGCTCGGCGAAGTAGGCGGCGGTGTCACCAAGACCGGGATGATCGCGGGCACACCCGCGTACATGGCGCCCGAGCAAATGCGCGATCTCCGCGTCGTCGATCGGCGTAGTGACGTCTACGCGCTCGGGCTCATCGCGTACCAGATGGTCACCGGCGGATGGCTCCCCTACCAAGGTGACGACGCGCCGAGCGGATACAGCGAGCTCTCGGCGGCGGAGCTCTATCACCGCCAGATGTCGCAACCGCCGATCGATCCTCGCCAGCGCTTCGCCGAGATCCCCGAGCGATGGGCCGCCGCGATCCTCGCGGCGATTCACCCTGACCCCGCGCGTCGACCACAGACCGCGCGCGCGTTCACGATCATGCTCGCCGAAGCGACGCCCGGCGACGCGTTCATGTCTCACGGCACCGACATCATCCGCACGCACGCGCGTGAGCTGCTCGACATCGGCAACATGATGGAGACGGTTCGGGCGCCGAAGCCCGCGGGAATGCCAGTTCCGACGTCGCGCTATCAGCTCGGCGCTCGCCTCGGAGCGGGCGGGATGGCCGAGGTGTTCCGCGGGACGGTGACCGGTGCGGAGGGCTTCGCGCGGCCGGTCGCGGTCAAGCGAGTGTTGCCGGGGTTCTCCACGGTTCCGCAGTTCGCGGCGATGTTCGTACAAGAGGCGCAGATCGCGTCACTGCTCTCGCACCCCAACATCGTCTCGGTACTCGACTTCGATCGCGATCCGGACGGGCGCTTGTTCCTCGTCATGGAGTACATCGAGGGGCTCGACCTCGCGAGCCTGATCGGTACAGGACTCCTACCTCACGCGCTCACGATCTTCGTGGTCAGCGAAGCCCTGCGTGGCCTCGGGCACGCACACGATCTACCGACCGGCGACAACATCCGCGGCGTTGTGCACCGCGACGTATCGCCACACAACGTCCTGCTCTCGTGGGAGGGCGCGGTCAAGGTGTCGGACTTCGGCATCGCGAAGGCACGCGAGGCCAGCGCCGCCACTGCGTCGACGATGATCAAAGGCAAGCCCGGATACATGTCACCCGAGCAGGCCAACGGCGAGGAGCTCGACGGTCGATCGGATTTGTTCGCCGTGGGCGTGATGCTTTGGGAGATCCTCACCGGCGGTCGGCTCTTCGACGGCACGACGAAGGAGACCATCGCGCAGGTGCTGTTCAAGCCGATCCCGCGACCCAGCTCAGTTCGCCCGGGTGTGCCGCAAGACCTCGATGTCATCGCGATGCGGCTGCTGGCGCGCGAGCGACCGGCGCGATACGCGAACGCGGAGGCGGTGATCGACGAGCTCGCGCGTTGCGTCGATGCGCCACGCAATGGACGCTCGGACCTCGCGCGGCTCCTCGCTGAGCGCTTTCCGCAGGCGGTCGCCTCCCGATCGTCGCGACCACAGCTCCCTTCGCGACCACCCGCTGAAGGCACGGCCGCGACCGTTCCCGCGCGGCCTCAACCAACACCCTGGCAGCAATCCGCCACCACACTTGGGAGCGCGGCAAGCCAGTCGGTCATCAAGCCGGGCGCTCCACG
>JACCQV010000107.1 GCA_013813945.1 Deltaproteobacteria bacterium
GGCCACGCTCGCGCGGGCGGCGGATGTGTGGGAGGGCAAGCTCGACAACCCCGACGCCGCGGGCGACATCCTCGAGAAGATCCTCAAGCGCGAGCCCGGCTCGGTGGCCGCGCTGACCCGGCTGTCCAAGATCTACGAGCGCTCCGGTGACTGGGACAAGTGCAAGGCCACGCTCGAGCAGGCGCTCAAGCTATCGCCGACCGGGCGTGACGCGGCCGATCTGTTCTTCCGCCTCGGCGAGGTCGCGCGCGTCGGTGACTCCGATGCCGCCACGGCCATCCTGCACTTCCAGCAGGCGCTCAAGCACGACGGCGCCCATGCTGCCGCGATCATCGAGCTCGAGAAGCTGGCGCGCGATCGCCGCGACACCACGCTGCTCGCGGACATGCTGCAGCGCAAGGTCGCGACCGTCACCGTCTCCGCGGATCGGATCGCGTTGCTCGTGGAGCTCGCGGATCTCGAGCGCAAGGCGGGGCGCATCGATGCCGCGCTGGTAGCGCTCGCGCGTGCAGCCAACGAGGCGCCGAACGATCCCAAGGTGCTCGCGCCCCTCGCGGACCTGTTCTTCGCGTCGAACCGGCTCGACGAGGCCGCGCCGATCTATGACCGGCTCGCCGAGGAAGCCAAGGCCGGTCGACGCATGAAGGACGTTGCGCGATTCCGCCAGCGCCAGGGCGGCATCCTCGAGGCGCGTGGCGAACGAGCCGCCGCACTCGCGGCGTACGAGGAAGCGCTTCGCGTCAACCCGACCGACATCACGACGATGACGAGTCTCGGCCGGCTCTACCTCGGGCTCGAGGATTGGGAGAAGGCGCGCAAGATCTACCAGTCACTGGTGCTGCAGAACATCGACGTCGAGGCCGGTGTCACCAAGGGCGAGGTGTACTGGGCCCTCGGAAAGATTCACCTGCAGCTCGGTCAGCCGCCGAAGGCCAAGAGCATGTTCCAGCGCGGACTCGAGATCGAGCCACAAAATCAGAAGCTCAAGGACGCGCTGCAGTCGCTCGCCTGAACGGCGAGCTAGATGTCAGTCGTCGCAGTCGTGGCCTGCTCCGCAGCAGCCTTCGCGGCGCGCTCCTTTGCGGCGGCCTCGAACACGGTGCAGGTGTTGTTCTGGATCACCCACGTCGCATCATTGAGGCAGAGGTCGACGCTGTTGACCTCGCAGTCCACGCCGTCCTCGTCGACGACGAGCACGTCGTAGCGGGAGCAGCGGACGCCAAGCAGGATCTCCTCGTCGGGGAACAGCACGTCGCCACGGAGGAGGTTCGGGCCCCACGTCGGGCTACCGACATCGGTGAGGTAGATCTCCTCGATGACGAAGTCCGAGTCGTTGACGACCCGCAACGAAGCGTCATCGACGTCATCGACGATGACACCGCCGTCGCCCTGGACCGAGCAAGCGGCGACCGTCACCAACGACACGCAGGCGGCAAGAATAGGGGCAAATAGGCGATGGGTGAGCATGATGAGGAGTCGAGCAATGGCCGTGCCGCTCCGCAGGCGCCCATTCGGTTTTGAACCTTCGTGCACGACGTGCGTGGTGGCGCGCAGCGCCGAGGCGCACGCATTGGCTGCTCACCGAATTTCCCCGACGGTGTGCTAGCGGCCACACTGCGCCGCAGCACGCTTCGCCGCGACGGCAGATTGTTCATCGCTGCGCGCGATCGCGTTGAGCTTCGCCTTCGCAGCGGGCGGGCACGCGGGACCGAGTGCGCCGAGTGCGAGAGCTGCCGCGCTGACGATCTCCGGAAACGCGGAGTCATCGAGTGCACCGATCAGCGCCTGTGCCGCGCCGGGTGCATTCAACCGCGCGATCGAGGCTGCCGCGCTCTGCGCGAGTGCGAGGGCCTCTGCGCTCTCGATGGCAGCACCGCGCCAGCGCGTGAACTTGCCGACGAGCATGGCGCCGAGCTTCGGATCTCCGAGGACGACCGCGAGACTGACTGCCTGCGCGCGGAGCTCGATCGGCGCCTTGCTGTCATCCCACGTCTTCGCGAGAAGCTGATCGATCCCGCTCGCGCGACACTGGACGAGAGCGGTGAGGGAGTCGACGCGGACGTCGATGTGCTTGTCCTTGGCGACCGCATCGCCGAGCGCCTTCGCGGGACCGATGCGCTGGCAGCGTGCGCCGAGCGTCGATGCAGCGCGTCGCCGGATCTCGGGCCAGCTGTCGGTGGCCAGTGCGTTGATGATCACGCGATCGATGCCGTCGGGGCCGTCTGCGGTGTGCCACGGGTCGCCGGGCTCGGCCTCGGCACCGGCGAGTGCGGACAGCACCGCGATCCGGACGCCGGGGTCCGGATCCTGCGAGAACGCGAGGACCAGCTTGACCGCCTCTGCGCGGGGCGCGTAGCCGATCGCGCGGACCGCGACCTGACGGAGAGCAGACGTCTGCGCACCCGGCGGCATGCCGCGGAGCAAGGCCTCGAGGCCGCGCAGGGCAGCAAGGTCGCCGAGCGTCGCGATGCCGTCAACGAGCCGGTAGCGGCGCTCGTAGTCGGTCGCACCGGGCAGGGCGGCGAGCATCGCGACGAGGACCTGCGCATGTGCGGATGCATCCGTGCGGGCACGGCGAGTGAGAGCGCGCCACAGATCGCCGGCGGCCGCGGGCTCGGTGCTCCGGGTGGCTGCATCGATCAAGGCGTCGGCGGCCGCGAGGCTCAGCCGATCGATCACCGCGCGCCGCAGCTCGTGCGGCCCGGTGCCGGCGAGATCCACGAGCAGCGGCAGACTCTTGTTCGCTGGCCCGAGCCGGCGGACGGCGGCGACCCGCGCGGCGAGCTCGACGGCACTGTTCCCGGCGACACCGTGAAGCTCCTGGACGAGCCCGTTGTTCGCGAGTGCGTCGACCAGGTCGAGGAGAGCTGGACCGGTGGCCCAGTTCTCGGTTGCAGCGCGAGCGAGCGCGGCTTTCGCTGCGGGATCCTGGATCTTGACGAGGACGGCGATCAGCCGCCGCCGCGCGAGTGCATCGGTGGTCTTTGCGATCTCGGCGTCGATCGCGACAGCAGCCGACGCACCTCTCCGCGCGAGCGCTGCGGCGGCGCTGGTCTCGCCGTCCTTGCCGTCCGCGACGATCTTCGCGAGCATTGCGTCGCCGCCACTCAAACGTTCGCCCTCGGCGAACACCTCGAGCTCCGCGATCGCGGTGGTTCCGGTCGGTGGGCCGTATGTGCTGACGAGCACGACGCTGACGCAGCCGGTGACGGCCGCTGGAAGGTCGACCGTGTACGCCGTGCCGAGGGGCTCCTTGCCGGCATCGGGCAGCACGACGCGCCAGGTCTTCTGCGCCGTCACGATCGCGAGCTCGTGCGCGCGGTTGGTGTCCTTCGGGATCCGGGGGTTCGCGTGGCGCCCCGGAATGATCCGCAGCTGCCGTGCCTGCACCCCCGCGAGCCGCGGCTCGAACGAGAACAGGTTGCCGTGGCCGTCGCTGCCGACACCTTCGGACCACACCGTCTCGACACGGCCATCGTCGAGCTCGCTCGGGATGGACAGCGCACCCGCATCGCCGGCGCCCGCCTGCGTCGATGCCGTACGTGCCTTGTAGAGGACCGGCGGCGCCGCGGGAAGCGTGTCGAGCTTCGCGGGCAGCGTCGTCACGCCTGGATCGAAAGCAAACGGCGGCACCACCGGCTGGAATGACTTGGTTCGCGGATCGAAGCCCTGCGGGAACAGGTAGAGGGGCTTGTCATCACACCGGCGCAGATCCGAACGCACCTGGAAGCGATAGACCCCTGCCTCGGTCGCGTCGACGTCAAAGCCGAAGTCCTTGTCGAGGCCGACGCCGCCGAGCGGGAACCGCTGGACCTCGATCCAGGTCCCCCGTTCGCGCGCGAGGATGACGGCTTCCTCGCGTTGCGGGAGGATCATCTCCACGACGATCAGCTGGCGAGTCCCCGTCCCACCGACATCGATCACACCGCGCACGACCGCGTCGGCGACCTTGACCGTCGCAGCGGGCTTGCCACCGATCCGGAGAACGCCATCCGCCCCGAGCTCGATCGCGTCGGGCGTGCCGTCCCCATCGACATCGGTCGAGAGTGTGGCGACCGGAGCAGCGCTCGCGATCGAGCTTCCGACCACGATCAGCGCAGCAGCACCCAGGAGTCGCATCGCGCACAATCTAGCACCGCACCGCATTCCCAACGAGACACCCGGTCAGCGGCCCGATTGCAGCGCTGGGTGCACCGGCCCACCTCCAGTGCTAGCGTGCGCGCCGTGTTCTCACCTGTCGACTACTCGTTCGACCTGCCGCCCGCGCTGGTCGCGCAGGAGCCGACGGCCGAGCGCGATGCGTCGCGCTTGCTCCACGTGCACGACGATGGCGCGCTCTCCGATCATCGATTCACGGAGCTGGTCGACCTGCTGCCCGCGGATGCCGTCGTGGTTGCGAATGACACGCGCGTGCTCCCGGCTCGCGTGATCTGCCACAAGGAGACCGGTGGCGGCGTCGAGATCCTGTTCCTCGAGCCGGAGGCGCGGGTCCCGGCTCCGGCGGGGTTCAGTGCGTGGCGCTGCCTCGCGCGGGCCCGGCGTCCGTTGAAGGTGGGGCAAGAGCTCCGCGTCGACAGTAGCGGCATCATGCTGACCGTCCTCGAAGCTCGTGAGCCCAATGGTTCGCTGGTGTTCGCCGCGCCGGGAGATGGCATCGCATTCCTCGACGAGCACGGCCACATCCCGCTGCCGCACTAC
>JACCQV010000109.1 GCA_013813945.1 Deltaproteobacteria bacterium
GGCCACGCTCGAGACCCGGGCGACCAAACCAGCCACGCCGTCATCGTCGTTCGGCGATCTCGATCTCCCGCAGGGCAGCGATCTCGCGAGCCTCTCCGACGGTGGCGTCGAGGTCGGGACCGCGACGCCGAACATCGTCGTCGATCAGCCGCTCGAGGCGTCGCTCGAATCGCCGACGGTGATCGATCGCGCGCTCGAGGAGCTCGGAGACGCCGGCAGCGAGAAGCGCGCCGAGACCGTGGCGAAGGAGCTCGAGGCGACCACCGATCCTGCGGCTGCCGCATACCTCGCGTACGAGCTCGACGAGCTCTACGAGCGCAGGCTCGCCGACGAAGCACGCGCGGTGAAGTCGTACGGTCGCGCGTTGACGCTCGATCCGGCGCTGCGTCCGAACCTGTGGGCGATCCGTCGCGTGTTCTATCGCCGCGGGCTGTGGCCGAACCTCGCCAAGCTCATCGGCGCCGAGGTCGAGTACGCACGCGATGACTACGAGCGCGCGGATCTCCTGCTCGAGAAGGCGCGCGTCCTCGGCCACCAGATGAACGAGCTCGCCGAGGCGCGCTCGGCGCTGGACGAAGCGGTCCGGATCTCGCCGAAGCACCAGGGCGCCTTGCTCGAGCTCGAGAGGCTCGCGGCGCGCGCCAATGATCTGCCCGCGTTGCTCGATGTCTGGGAGCAGCTCGCCGACGGCGTCGAGCACCCCGCGCGCAAGATCAGCTACTGGGTCGAGGTTGGCCGCCACGCGGGCACCACCGAGTATGCGCGCGCGCAGTCGGCCTTCGAGAAGGCAGCGGAGCTCGCCGCGGGCACGCCGGGCGCAGAGCGGGTCGCACGCGAGCGGCTTCGGGTCGCCGAGGAGAACGGCACGCCCGAGGACGTCGCGACCGCGGTCGAGAACCTCGCGACGCTGCTGCTCGCCGCGTTTGGTCTGGCGGGCCCGGATGCCAGTGGCGTCGCCGGCGGTTCGGCCGAGCATCAGACCGATCGCGCGACAGCGATCCGCCGCGAGCTCGTCGCACTCCGCCGCCGCCAGGCGCAGCTCGCGCGCGGGACCCAGCCAGAGCGCGCGTGGGACGTGCTGCAGCAAGCGCTCGCGCTGTCGCCTGGTGAGGCCGTCGTCCTCGCGGATCTGACCGAGCTGGCGGAGGAGCTCGGTCGGTACGAGGATCTCGCCGAGCTCGTCCAGAGCTGGCAGGCGGTCGAGGGGGATCCGGCGCGCGCGATGGTGCTCTCGATGCGACGCGCCGATGCACTGCTGCGCGGCGGCCAGCGCGATCAGGCGCGCGCGCTGCTCGCATCGCTCGAGGCCAGCGCGCCCGGCTTCATCGTCCTCACGTCGGCAGCGGAGCGCGATGCGCTGAGTCGCGCCGATGCCGGCGAGCTGGCGAAGACGTACATCGCGGCCGCGCACGCGGCACACCTCGGCAGCTGGCTCGGACCTGGTCAAACACCTTCGCCCGATCCGGGTGCGGCGGCCGCGCTCTACGTTCAGGGCGCGGAGCTGCTCGCCTACGAGATCGGTGGCACCGAGGCGCTCGAAGAAGCGCGCGGCGTTCTCGGCAAGGCGCTCGAGGCAGTGCCGGGCTATCCACCCGCACTCGAGGCGTTGACCGAGCTCGACGACACGACCGGCAACGTCGCCGACTCCTTGACGCGCCTGCGGACGGCAGCGAGCACTCTGAGCGGAGACGCAAGGCGAGCGATCCTCGAGCGGGGGATCCGACTTGCACGCACGCACGGCGACCTCGAGTCGGTGCTCGAGCTCGAGCGCGAGGTGGTCACCATGGCGCCGGGCGAGCTCGGCCTGCGCTGGCGGCTCGAATCAACGCTCGCGCAGCTCGGCCGCGACGACGAACGCGCGGTGCTGCTCATCGAGATCGCGAGCGCAGAACCCGATCCGACGCGGCGCGGGACGGCGCTGCTTGCCGCTGCGCGTCTGCGCGAGCGCGCGGGTGCCGTCGAGGGTGCGACCGATCTGTATCGCCAGGTCATCGCGCTGTGGCCCGAGGATACGTTCGCGCGCGAGTCGTTGATCGATCTCCTGCGCGCCCAGGAGCGCTGGGGTGAGCTCGTCGCCGAGCGCCGCGCCGAAGCGCGCGCACTGCCGAACGATAAGGTCGCGCGCCGCGCGTTGCGCGAGGCGGCGTGGGTTCTCGAGGTTCGGCTCAAGGATGTCGCGTCGGCCGCAGCCGTCTACGAGGAATGGCTGCAGCGCTTGCCCGACGATCGGACCGCGCTCGAGGGTTCTGCTCGGACGCGCGCGCAGTTCGGTGATCGCAACGGTGAGGTCGTCGCACGCCGCGCGATCGCCGAGATCGATCCCAATCCCGAGGTCCAGTGGCTGCTCGGTCGCGCGCTCGAACGCGCAGGGCAGTTCGATGAGGCGGCGGACGTCTATCGAGCGCTCGCGGTACGCGCGGAGCCGTCGGTCGCGGCGACCAGCGCAGCACTCGGCCTCGCGGATCTCGCCGCGGGTCGCGCGGACACCGTGATGCGGCTCGAGGCAACCAGTGCGCTCGCTGCGCGCGTCGCCGATCCGCGGCTCGGTGCCGCGCTCGCCGAGGATAGCGGCTGGATGTACGCGCTCGTGCTCGAGGACTTCGATCGCGCGGCGCAGTCCTTCGCAGCATCGATCGCGCAACACCCCGATCGGCGCGGCGCATTACTCGGCGCAGCGCTCGTCGCAGCGCGGCAAAATGATCCCGCGGCGCTCTCGGCTGCCTACGACGGCCTCGCACAGTCGGTGCAGATGCCGGAGGCTGCTGCAGCGCTGCACATGCGCGCCGCCGCGGTCGCCGCCGCGAGCGGAGATCTCGATCTCGCGAACCAGCGGGTCGCAGCCGCGCGCGCGAGCTCGCCGGACAACATCAGCGCGCTGCTTGTCCTCGCCGAGGCGAGCGTGACGCCTCCGCAGGTGGACATCGACAGCGATGACAACGCGATCATCGATCCGCTGCTCGCGCGCGCCGAGGTCCTCGAGCTGCGCAGCGCGCTCGCCGACGATCCCGCGGCGCAGATTTCGTGGGAGCTCGACCGCGCCGAGGCACTCGAGCTCGCCGGCCGGATGCGCGAGGCCGGCACCGTCGTCACGTCGGTGCTGAAGAATCAGCCCTCGGATCTGCGCGCCCTCGAGGCGCTGCGCCGGATGGCGAAGCGTGCCGGCGACAACCTGACCTGGGCAAACGCCAGCTTTCAGCTCGCGAGGAGCATCGGTGACACGACCGCCAAGCTCGCGCTGCTCCGTGACGCGGTCAGCGTCTACGACAGCTCCGATCTCCCGAACGGCCCGGAGCTGACGCTATCCACGTACAAGCGGATCCTCTCCGTCGACCCGGGCGCAGGCGAGCTCGGTCGCTTGCTCGACCTGTTGCGCGAGCGCTCCGATATCCGCGGACTGATCGCCGCGCTCTCCGATCGCCTGACCTTTCTCGAAGCGGAAGAGCGCGGCCCCGGCGAGCTGGTGCCGCTACTGCTCGAACGCGCCACCGTGCTGCACGGGCTCGGCGAGGCCGAGCCGGCGATGGCGGATCTCGACACACTGCTCGATCGATCGGCGAGCCACGTGGAAGCGCTGCGGTTCCGCGCTGACCTCGCGATGCAGGCGGGCGATGTCCAGGGAGCGGTCGCGCTGTGGCGGCGACATCTCCAGGCCGAGACGCGCCCCCAGAGGCGGGCCGAGGTCGAGCTGCAGCTCGCGCAGGTCCTCGCCGAGAACGTCAACGACGTCGCCGGCGCGATCGAGAACCTCGAGCGCGTGGTCGAGACCAATCCAGAGGATCCCCAGCTCCGCGAGCGCCTGCTCGCGCTGTGCCTGCGAGCCAATGACTGGGAGCGCGCGACCCGCGAGCTGCGCGTCCTCGGCCGCATGCGTACGACACCACAGGAGAAGGCACGCGAGGAGCTGCGGCTCGGTCTGATGCTGCGCGACAAGCTGAACGATCGTGCGGGTGCCCAGCTTGCTCTCGATCGCGCTCGGACGCTCGATCCGTTGAACCTCGACGTCGTGCGCGAGCTCGCCGAGTTGCTCGAGATCCCGCAGCGCATGCAAGTGCTGAGCAACACGGCGACCAGCTTCCGCGGATCGATCACCCAGAACCCGCGGAGCGCCATTCTTTACGAGCGGCTTGCGCAGGTCACGGGCTGGCAGAGTGACGTCGATGCGCGCTGGCTCGCGCTGGTCGGACTCGAGGCGCTCGGCACGCCATCCGTGGATCAGCGCCAGGTGCTCACGCAGGGCCGACAGATGCTCGGCTCCCCGACGCGCAGCAAGCTCGACGACGCGTATCGCAACGCGCTCCGCGGCGGTTCGCTCGGGCCGCTCTCGGATCTATGGACGACGATCGCGCCTGCCGTCCAGGTCGCGACCGGCGTTGATCCGGGCAAGCTGGGGTTCGTCCGTGGCGACAAGATCGCGATCAAGAAGCTCGGCGAAAAGTACGAACCACTCGCGGTCGCGCTCGCCTGCTTCGGCGTCGATAACGTCGAGATCTATGTCAGCGCGGCGCGAGTTGGGATTGCCCGGGCGCTCGCGGCGGAGACGCCGATCCTGTGCATCGGCGCGGACGTCGCGACCGCCGCGATGCCGCAGCATCGATTCCAGCTCGGTCGCGCAGTTGCCACCCTCGCCGAGGGTCTTGCGACGTTGCCGGAGCTGCGCGAGAGCGAGCTTGGCTGGACGATCGCTGCAGCACTGCGCGCGGCAGACGTTGCGACGATTCCTCCGGGCATCAGCGAGCACGTCGTCGGCGAGGACGCGACGATCGCGGAGCGCGCCAAGATCATGAAGAAGGAGATGGGTCGCAAGGCGAAGGCCGCGGTCCAGCAGATCGTGCAGCACAAGGCGGACGAGCTCACGGACGTCGACGAGTTCCGCAAGCTCGCGATCGCGGTCGGCCATCGCGCCGGCCTTCTGTGGTGCGGCGATCTCGCGATCGCTCACGCGCAGCTCGACGTCGGCAAGGGCGGCAAGGCGCTCGAGGACAGCGCGAGTGCGCTGGAGCTGACTGCGTGGTCGATCTCCGATGACCACCTCAAGCTACGCGAGCGTCTCGGCGTCGCACTCAAGGGTGGGCGATGAGCACAGGCCGCAGACCTCCGACCAAGGGACCCACGAAGCCGTTCCTCGGCTCCGACGATCTGAACAACGAGCTCGATGCGTGGGATGCCACGTTCGACGCACTCCATGCCGAGGATACCGGCGTGGCGCCCGCGGCCCAGGAGGTCATGGAGTGGCCCCCTCCTGCGCCCGACGCCACGATGCTCACGGTCGCGGAGCCTGCCGCGGACCTCGACCTCGAGGACCAGATGACACTCGACCGTGCGGTCGAGGATGCCGACGATGCCGACGATGCGACGTTCGACCCTGAGGCGGCCCCGAACAGAGGTAGCGGTCGCGTCGGTTCGACGATGATTGACTCGTTCGGCGGTGAGCTCGTCGAGGGTCGCGAGACCGACTTCTCCGATGTCGGTGCGGATGGCCCTCCGGCCGCGCTCGGGGAGTTCCTCGGCCGCCACTCGACACCCCTGCCGATCGACGAGGTCGACCAGACGCGGGTCCAGGTCTATCCGACGTCGGCGCGGCGCGGTGCGGCGACGCAGCCGCCGCCCCTCGATGATGACGACGAGGTCTTCACGTCGGCCTCGCGTCCGGTGGCGCGGCCGCCGTCGTTCAGGGACTCCTTCGACGATGACCCGCTCGCTCCTCCGCCGCCACCGCAGCCCGAGCCGCGGCGCGGGCCGGCGATCATCCGGCGCACGCCGCTCGGCGTCCCGACGCTACCGGCGCGCGACGAGTCGCGAACGACCCCCGCGCACGGCGTCAACCTGGACGAGCACACGCGGATCCAGGAGTACGGTCAGCTCGAAGAGCAGCGCCACGCCTCGCGGCCAGCGTCGAAGACAGCGCCGCCACCGATCGAGGAAGAAGACGAGTACGAGATCGAGATCGATGCGTCGTCCACACCCGCGCCGATGCCATCGGCAGCGGAGTCACATGGCGAGCAGTCGATACGGCGCACCGCTCACGTCGTGCGCCGGGCCGAGGGGACCACGAAGCCCCCGGTCACCGCGTTCCGATCGCCCTCCGAGGACGAGGTGTCGATCGACATCGAGGCCGGCACTCCAGTGCCTCCTGCGGGTCCTCCAAAGGAGGACGACTTCTCCGACGTCGCGGCCGCGGTCGGTGCGAACCCCGATGACCCGTTCGAGCTGAACCTTCCGGTCGAGCGTCCGGTCGAGCGTCCGGTCGAGCCCGATGCGGCGGTCTCGAGCATGGAAGACGCGGGGGCCTCGATCGACGAGGACGACGAGCGAGACGAGATTCCCGTGATGCAGAACGAAGAGTCGTTCGCGATCGAGGGTCCGGGTCGCGTGATGATGCTCGACGAGATCCAGAGCAGCCGGCCGCCGGCGCTCACGGATCTCTATCCGCGCGTGAAGACGCCGACGTCGGTGCCGCCGATCGGTGTCAGCCCGTCGCAGACGCTGCTCGGCATGCCGAGTCAGGGGGGACCCGCGCCGCAGCGCCGCGTGAGCGCGGTCCCGACCGAGGTCGATGCAGCGGCCGAAGCCGAGCCGACGCTCGACCTCGATGCAGCGGTCCGGGCGTGGCCCGAACAGATCTCACCGCTCGCGAGCACCGCGCTCGACGAGTCCGCCGCGCAGGCGCTCCTGATCTACGAGCG